>JBDLUF010000012.1:0-18945 GCA_039805445.1 Actinomycetota bacterium
AGATGTGGGATTATCAGGGTACTTAAGAGTCACCATTGGCAATGAAGCCGAGAATCAATTGTTTATTTCAGCCCTCAAAGAGCTCATTTAAAGGAGATACCCATGAGAACAGCACGCGTCGAAAGAAAGACAAAAGAGTCGCATGTACTCGTTGAGATCAATCTAGATGGCCAGGGCATCATCGATGTCGACACTGGCGTACCTTTCTTTGATCACATGATGTCTCAATTAGGTAAGCACTCAGGTTTTGATCTAACAGTTAAGACAACAGGTGATGTTGATGTTGATTCACACCACACTGTTGAAGATACATCTCTTGCATTTGGACAAGCACTTCGCGAAGCGTTGGGGGATAAGGCTGGCATCCGTCGCTTTGGTGACTCAATGGTTCCACTTGATGAGGTTCTCGTTCAGGCTGCGGTCGATCTTTCAGGTCGCCCATACCTAGTGCACCGTCAACCAGAGATCGTTGAACTCATTGGAACATTTGATACAACCCTCGGAAAGCACATCTGGGAATCAATCGTTGCAGAAGCTCGTATCGCGTTGCATATCCGCGTACTCGAAGGTCGCAACGCACACCATGTTTTTGAAGCACAGTTCAAGGCGGTCGCTCGTGCATTGCGTGATGCGGTTTCACTTGATGGCAGAGTTGCCGGAATCCCATCTACAAAAGGTTCTCTTTGATAGCAATTCTTGATTACGGATCTGGAAATCTACGCTCTGCAGAACGTGCATTTGCAACAGCAGGTAAAGAGGTAGTTGTTACCTCTGATCGCACAGTTGCAGTTGAAGCAGAAGGTTTAGTAGTTCCAGGTGTTGGCGCATTTGCAGCATGCATGAATGGATTAAATGGTGTTGATGGTGCAGCTATTGTGCGAGAGCGTTTAACAAAGGAACGCCCAACATTAGGTATCTGTATCGGCATGCAAATTATGTTTAGCCACGGAACTGAACATTCTGACACCGCTCCACATGCAGGTGTGGGTGTGTGGGATGAAACGGTTTCTCAATTAGCTGCACCAATTTTGCCTCACATGGGTTGGAACACAGTAGAGGTTGATTCAGATTCAATTTTGTTTAAAGGGATCGAAGCAGAGTCTTTTTACTTTGTGCACTCATACGCTGCAAAGAGCGCTGTTGGAAAGATGCAGGCTTGGAGCACGCATGGTGAAAGATTTTTAGCAGCTGTCGAAGATGGATATATGAGCGCAACGCAGTTTCACCCTGAAAAATCAGGAGCTGCTGGACTTGCTTTGATTAAGAATTGGGTGGGATCGCTATGAGTTACTTAGAGCTTCTTCCAGCGGTTGATGTGAAAGATGGACGTGCGGTTCGTCTTGTTCAAGGTGAGCTCGATAAGGAAAGCATTTACGGTGCGCCACTTGATGTTGCACTCGAGTTTCAAGCAGCGGGTGCTGAATGGCTTCACCTGGTAGATCTCGATGCCGCCTTTGGTCGTGGAGAAAACTCTGCCTTGTTAGCTGAAGTTGTTGGAAAGTTGGATATCAAGGTCGAGCTTTCCGGTGGAATTCGCGATGATGAATCGTTGCGTCGTGCCCTTGCCACTGGTTGTCGTCGGGTGAACTTAGGAACAGCAGCACTTGAAGATCCTGAATGGACCGCTCGAGTAATTGCAGAGCATGGCGATCGCATCGCAGTTGGTTTAGATGTTCGCGGACATACATTGGCGGCGCGTGGATGGACTAAAGAGGGTGGAGATTTATTTGAGACTCTTGCGCGATTAGATCGCGATGGATGTGCTCGATATGTTGTAACGGATGTTGCTAAGGATGGGACCTTGGGCGGACCAAATATCGAATTACTCAAATCTGTTTGCGCCGCGACTAGCAAGCCTGTAATTGCAAGTGGTGGAATCTCATCATTAGCTGACATCGCAGCCCTTGCCGCACTTCGCGATACTGGTGTTGAAGGCGCAATTGTTGGCAAAGCGTTATATGCAGGAAAGTTCACCTTGCAAGAAGCACTTAAGGTCAGCGGAAAATGACGCTATCTGTTCGCATCATTCCCTGCCTCGATGTCACCGATGGTCGAGTTGTTAAAGGCGTTAACTTCACCGATCTTGTTGATGCAGGCGATCCCGTTGAGATGGCGGCTTTGTACAACACCGAAGGTGCTGACGAGCTAACTTTTCTAGATATCTCAGCAAGTGTTGCCGGACGTGAAACAACTCTTGATGTTGTTCGACGCACCGCAGAACAGGTTTTTATTCCCCTGACTGTTGGTGGCGGTATTCGAAGTGTTGAAGATGTTGACCGTTTACTGCGAGCCGGAGCTGACAAGGTTTCAATCAATACATCAGCACTTGCACGCCCACAATTGATCGCAGAAATTGCGGATCGTTTTGGTTCACAGGTTTTAGTTCTTTCAGTAGATGCACGACGAGCTCGTACCGATTCAGGTTTTGAAGTAACAACTCATGGTGGACGACAAAGCGCAGGTGTTGATGCACTTGCGTGGGTAGAGCAAGCATGTGCACTCGGCGTTGGCGAGATCCTGCTTAATTCAATGGATGCAGATGGAACTCGTGCAGGGTATGACATCGGAATGATTACCGCGGTTCGTGCTGTTTCTAAGGTTCCTTTGATTGCCAGTGGTGGCGCAGGTTCACTAGAAGATTTCTCAGCCGCCCTCGATGCGGGAGCAGATGCGCTGCTGGCTGCGAGCGTTTTTCACTTCGGAGTTCACCGCATTGGAGATGTAAAGAGCTATCTGGGTAAGCACAATTATCCGGTGCGCGCCGTTGCCGTTCGGTAAGGCAGAATAAGCACATGACAACATTGGATCCGCAGGTAGCTGCACTCCTAAAGGATCCGGATGCCTTGATTCCTGCAATTGTGCAGGATTCAACAAGTAAAGAAGTTTTGATGCTGGCATACATGAACGCTCAATCACTGGAACTCACTCTGACAACTGGGAAAGCAACCTACTGGTCGCGCAGCCGCAATGAGCTATGGGTCAAAGGTTCAACCTCAGGGCACTATCAAGATGTGCAATCAATCTCTTTAGATTGTGATGGCGATGCATTAATCATGCAGGTAATACAAACTGGTGCGGCCTGCCATACCGGTGATCGAACCTGTTTTCATACACCTCTAGAGCTGCGATCGTAAACAATGAATCTAGAAGAGTTTCGCGCTTACGCAAAGGTTTCTAATGTCATACCTGTATCGCGCAAACTCTTAGCTGACTCTGAAACTCCACTGGGTGTCTATAAAAAATTAGCAAAGAGTGCGGCAAATACATTTCTTCTAGAGTCTGCAGAACATGGCGGAGCTTGGTCTCGTTACTCATTTATCGGTGTTCGCAGCGAAGCGACTTTGAGTGAAAAAGATGGATTGGCGTATTGGCAGGGGAGCGCTCCAGCCGGTGCTCCTACTGGGATCGATCCATTGGAAGCGCTGCGACTTTCGGCTGCACATTTGAAATCTCCCAAGATTGCAGGTTTACCTCCACTTACAGGTGGATTAGTCGGTTTCATGGGGTATGACGTAGTTCGTCGATTAGAAAAACTGCCATCGTTAGCGCAGAAAGACATTCCACTTCCAGAGCTCTCTTTTATGCTCACCAGTGATTTAGCGGTAATGGATCACAGCGATGGAACCATCACATTAATTGCCAATGCGATCAATTGGGATGGCAGTGATGATCGAATCGATGAGGCGTATGCATCATGCCTTGAACGTTTAGATCGCATGCAATCGGATTTATCAATCTCATTGCCAGGTGATGCTGCAGCTATTCCGGATTTCTCACTACCGGATTACACAGGAAATATCTCAGCAGATGAGTACAAGAAAAACATCGCGCAGGTTAAGGAAGAAATCTTGGCAGGTGAGGCCTTTCAAGTTGTTTTGTCCCAACGCTTTGCAATGCCATGTACGGCAGATGCCATTGATGTGTATCGCATGCTCCGACTCAATAATCCTTCGCCGTACATGTACTTATTCCGCTTTACCGATGGAATCGAAATCGTAGGTTCCAGCCCAGAAGCGCTAGTCAAAGTTAATCAAGAGGATGTGATGATCCATCCGATCGCAGGTACTCGTAAGCGCTCTGCTAATCCTGAAGAGGATCATCGTTTAGGTGAAGAGCTACTGGCCGATCCTAAGGAACGTGCAGAACACTTAATGCTGGTAGATCTTGGAAGAAATGATTTAGGTCGAGTCTGTGCACCTGGATCAGTTGAAGTTGTTGATTTCATGCACATCGAGCGTTACTCACATGTGATGCATATTGTTTCAACAGTTATCGGAAAGCTTTCAAAGAAATTTTCACCAGTTGATGCGCTCTTTTCAGTATTCCCGGCAGGTACCTTGTCAGGTGCTCCCAAGCCTCGGGCAATGGAAATCATCGAAGAGTTAGAAACAACCAGACGTGGCGTTTACGGCGGAATAGTTGGATATATTGATTTCACAGGAAATCTAGACACCTGCATCGCAATAAGAACTGCGCTACTGCATAACGGAACCGCTTATGTGCAAGCAGGTGCCGGTGTTGTCGCTGACTCAGATCCAGAGTCGGAGAATCAAGAGTGTCGCAATAAGGCGGCAGCGGTTTTGACGGCGGTACATGCAGCTAATCGATTGGCGCACAAGCAATGAAAGAGTTTCTTCCAATCATCATCTCGCTAATAGTTGTTTTCGCACTGGTTGTTGTTATCTCTAAGAGATTTAAACTCTCGTCACGCTACGAACGCAAGCCACGTCAACTCAATACCTGGAGCGCACTTGACCATGGAATTGATCCAACGGTGGATGAAAAGTTATGAGCGTTCTAGCATCAATCATTGAAGGAGTGCGTGAAGATCTAGCGGCTAGACGTCTTCCGATGGCGCAACTACAAGAGGCTCTTGAAACCGCACCTGCAGTACGTGACTGCCTACCAAATCTTTTAACTGAAGAAATCTCCTTGATCGCAGAGGTCAAGAGATCCTCACCTAGCAAAGGTGCCTTGGCAACAATTACAGATCCTGCCGGCTTAGCCGCTGCCTATGAGGAAGCTGGTGCACATGTTGTTAGCGTTCTCACTGAGCAGCGCCGCTTTGGCGGATCACTTGCTGATTTAGATGCGGTCAGAAAAGCGATAGATCTTCCTATCCTTCGCAAGGATTTCATGGTTGATGAGTATCAATTTTACGAAGCACGTGCACATGGTGCAGATGTGGTTCTGTTGATTGTTGCAGCGCTTAGTAAGAATCAACTTGAAGATTACTTTCATTTAGCTAAGGAACTTGGGATGAGATCTTTGATTGAGGTTCATACCCATGATGAGTTAGAACGTGCCCTAGAAATCTCGCCAGAGATAATCGGCGTGAACTCTCGTAATCTGAAAACTTTAGATGTTGATGCACAAGCATTTGCTGAACTCATTCCACAGATTCCATCAACTATTGCTCGCGTTGCAGAGTCTGGAATCTCTACACGCCAAGAGGTTGCATTTGCTCAAGAGTGTGGAGCGACCGCAATATTGGTTGGAGAAGCCCTTGTCCGCTCAGGATCTCCATCAGTTGCGATCGACCAATTGCTCGGTAGGCTTTAACTATGAGCAGCGCAGGACACTTTGGAGAGTACGGCGGACGTTTCGTACCCGAAGCGTTAATTGGAGCTCTCAATGAACTTGAGATCGCACATAACGCAGCGCAAAAGGATCCAGAGTTTTTAGCAGAGCTTGCAGAGCTGCACCGAACATATACCGGTCGCCCAAGCATCATCACCGAAGCAAAGCGATTTTCTGAACATGCCGGTGGTGCACGAATCTTTCTTAAGCGCGAAGATCTCAACCACACCGGTTCGCACAAGATCAACAATGTCTTAGGTCAAGCGCTACTTACAAAGCGCATGGGTAAGAAGCGAATCATCGCTGAAACCGGAGCGGGTCAACATGGTGTTGCATCGGCAACGGCAGCTGCGTTGATGGGTCTTGATTGTGTTGTGTACATGGGAGAAGAAGACACACGTCGTCAGGCGCTCAACGTTGCACGTATGAAGTTGCTAGGTGCAGAGGTTGTTCCTGTGACATCAGGTTCACGCACCCTGAAGGATGCAATTAATGAGGCGATGCGGGATTGGGTTACCAATGTTGCAGATACACATTACTTACTGGGCACCGTTGCTGGACCACACCCATTCCCAACGATGGTTCGTGATTTCCACAAAATAATTGGCGAAGAAGCGCGCGAACAGATGCTTGCCTTAACGGGAAGACTGCCAGATGCGATCTTGGCCTGTGTTGGCGGTGGATCTAATGCGATCGGAATCTTTAATGCCTTTATTCCAGATAGCGATGTGCGTTTAATTGGTCTAGAAGCTGGCGGTGATGGAGTTGAAACCGGACGCCACGCGGCAACGATTACAGGTGGAACACCTGGAGTACTTCATGGAACACGTTCCTATGTTTTGCAGGATGCAAATGGTCAGACGATTGAATCTCATTCAATCTCTGCCGGTTTAGATTACCCAGGTGTTGGACCAGAGCATGCATACCTGCATGACATTGGTCGTGCTGAATACCGTGCAATCAATGATGATGCGGCGATGTATGCATTCTCGCTATTGAGTAAAACAGAGGGAATTATTCCTGCGATTGAAACTGCACACGCATTAGCTGGTGCCATTCTTGTTGGCCAAGAGTTAGGTCCACAAGCAAATCTGCTGATTAACCTCTCTGGTCGTGGAGACAAAGATGTTCAAACCGCCGCCGAATACTTTGGAATTCCTCTGTAATGACTCAACTCGATTCAGTCATGGCAACGGTCCGTGCAGAAAATCGCGCAGCACTCATTGCATATATTCCAGCGGGTTTTCCTTCACAAGAAGGATGTGCCAAAGCGATTCAAGCTCTTGCAGCAGCAGGTGTTGATGCGATCGAAATCGGTTTTCCTTATAGCGATCCGGTTATGGATGGTCCTGTAATTCAAGAGGCGGCGGAAATTTCATTGAAAGGTGGAACAAATGCCGCAGATGTTTTCGCGGCACTTAAGGTTGCAACCGATACAGGTGTAGCCGCAGTAGTGATGACCTACTGGAATCCAATCGAACGGTATGGAGTAAATGAGTTTGCTCAATCCATCGCTGATAACGGGGGATCGGGTGTAATTACCCCAGATCTAACAATTGAAGAGTCTGATCGTTGGTTAGCGGCTACGAGCAAGACAGGCATTAATCCAATTTATGTAGTTGCACCAAGTACCAATGATGCTCGCCTTGCTGATGTAACCGCTAAAACTGGTGGCTTTGTTTACGCGGCAAGTTTGATGGGAGTAACCGGAACTCGCACTAGCGTCTCAACCGATGCCAGCAACCTGGTCTCACGCGTGCGCACAGTGACCGATCTGCCGATCTCTGTTGGTTTAGGTGTTTCAACACGCGAGCAAGCTAAATCCCTTGCCGCTTACGCCGATGGTGTCATCGTTGGCTCTGCATTTATCAAATTACTTCTTGCGGCAAAAACTGAACAAGAAGGGTTGGATGCGATCTCGCATTTAGCTAAGGAGCTTGCGCTAGGAGTTCGTGAGGGTCGATGAAGAGTTTCCTTGTAAAGAATCAACCATGGATCACACTTCTTGGTCGCTTGCTTTTGGGTGGAGTTTTGCTCGTTGCTGGTGGATTAAAGGTCACCAAGCCAACTGAATCTGCCAACGCAACAGCTGCTTACAAAATTTTGCCCACTGATTTAGCGCACCTAGTTGGATACGCGTTGCCATGGATTGAAGTTGCAATTGGTTTGCTTCTGATTCTTGGAATTATGGTCAGATACTCTGCGATCTTTAGTGGAATCATCATGATTGTCTTTATCGCTGCGATCGCCTCGGTGTGGGCTCGTGGCCTCTTAATCGACTGTGGCTGCTTCGGAGGAGGCGGCGAAATCGATCCATCTCTGAAGTCTCAGGTTCATCGCGCCTATTTCACAGAAATCATGCGGGATTTGGGCTTGGCGCTCACCGCGCTTTATCTATACCTTTTCCCATACGGAAAGTTCAGTTTTGAAAAAGCAGCTCAACCAAACGAGGAGTAACAATGGCAAAGCAAGCGGCAAAGAGCACAGATAACACAACGCGCTGGATCGTTATTGGAATGGTCCTTCTTGTTGTAGTTACCGGAGTAGTTTTCTCACTCTTTAGTCAAAACAGCAAAGAGAGCGCATCCCTTGCAGGTTTGGATGGAACTACTCTTAAGCCAGCGATTACTTCATCTATCGATACAGCAAATGGATCGCCAATTACCTTTGATAATGGCGCTGTAACAGTTATCGACATTTGGGAAGATCCACAGTGCCCAGTATGTAAGTTGTTTGAAGATGCCAATGGGGATTACATCGAATCTCTTATTCGTGAAAAGAAGGCAACTGTTCGTTACCACGTACTTTCCTTCTTAGGAGATGAGTCTGTACGCGCTGCTAACGCCTCATTCTGTGCAGCAGATGAAGGTCAGTACCTCGATTTCCACCACGCTTTGTATGCGGTCCAGTCTCCACTTGAGAACTCAGGTTTCTGGAGCAATGAAACTTTGGTCAATATCGGAAAGAAGATTGGTATTACTTCAACAACATTTGAAAACTGCGTAACTAAGGGCTCAAAGGTTGAGGTTGTTAAGGCCAACTACGATTCGATGAATAAGTTTGGTGTTCAGGGAACTCCTACAGTGTTCATCAATGGCAAGAAATGGGAGCGCGCTCAAAACGAATTCATTCTTGAAGAGTTTAAAGCCGCTGTTGAGGCTGCTTAAACTTTGAATAGCGCTTTTCCAACTCCAGCACAATCGTTGCTGGAGCTTGGTCCTTTAACAATTCACTATTACGCACTATGCATTATTTCTGGCATTGCGATTGCGATTTGGTTAGGCGGAAAGCGCTTCCCGTACACAACCGCACAAGGTCAATCTGTAGTTTCAGAGGTTGCAATAGTTGCAGTGCCATCTGGAATTATTGGCGGACGTATTTATCATGTGATCTCATCGCCTAACGCTTACTTTGGCAAAGGCGGCGAACCCATTGATGCATTTAAAATTTGGGAGGGCGGCTTAGGTATTTGGGGTGCCATATCTATCGGATTATTGGGCGCTTACCTTCGTTACAGATCTCTTGCTCGAACACTTGATCTTCCATCATTTGCAGTTTTCGCAGATGCATTAGCTCCTGGAATCTTGTTCGCTCAAGCAATTGGACGATTTGGCAATTGGTTTAATGGTGAACTCTTTGGGAAGCCGCTGGATTCATGGTGGGCGGTAGAGATTCCAATGCGATATCGCCCCAATGGATACTCTCAATTTGAATCATTTCACCCGACATTTTTATATGAAGCAATCTGGTGTTCGCTGATTGCGGTCATCATCATTAAGTTCGGAAATAAATTAAAAGCGGGGCAAAGTTTCGCGCTCTATGTCGCTACCTACTGCCTAGGGCGATTTTTCATCGAGTTAATTCGCATCGATACCGCCAACACAATCGCTGGTTTACGGGTCAATGTCTGGGTCAGCCTGCTCGTGGGCGCAGGTGCTGTGCTGTATTTCGCTCGCGCCTCAAAAAAATCGCTATAACTCTCAGGTAGGCTTGCCTCCATGAGTTTGGAAGAGGTCTACCAAAGAAATCTAGAACATCGCACCAATCGTGCCGGTTGGCTTCGTGCCGCAGTGCTTGGTGCAAATGATGGCCTCGTTTCAACGGCAGCTTTAATGATCGGTGTCGCAGCAGCTGGAAAACAAGATTTCATAATCACTGCAGGTGTCGCCGGAATCACCGCAGGTGCTATGTCAATGGCCGTTGGTGAGTACATCTCCGTTCGCTCACAAAATGATGTTGAAGAATCAGATCGCAACCTTGAGATCGCACACCTTGCTGCAGATCCCGAAGGTGAGCTACAAGAGCTTCAGCAGATTTATATTGATCGTGGCTTAACTCCAGCACTTGCCTTGCAGGTTGCACTTGAAATGCATCGTAAAGATCCGCTCGAAGCCCACCTTCGGGATGAACTTGGCCAACACCCAAGTACCAAGGCCCGTCCTGTCCAAGCAGCGGTTGCATCGGCAATCTCATTCACCTTGGGCGGATTGATTCCATTTGCAGGCGCCTTTGCTCCAACCCTTGGCACGAAGGCGTGGAGCATCGTCGCCTTTACCCTCGGGGGATTGGTAATCACCGGCGTGGTCTCAGCCCGAACCGCAGGCTCAAAGCTGCTCTCACCAACACTGCGTGTGCTGATCGGTGGCTCCATAGGTATGGCGATCACCGCAGGAATTGGAAAGATTGCCAACATCTCAGGGCTCTAACTAGCCCTCTTATTGCTACGATTTCGCCCTACGCAACAAGCAGTGAGCATCACGGGCCAAGGATGTCCCTTTACATGTAAGGACAAATCCGTAGGAGCGCGCCCATGGCACTTGCATCCAATTATCCACAAGCACAGGGACTCTACGACCCTGCCGCTGAACATGATGCCTGCGGCGTTGCAATGGTTGCCACACTCAACAAGGTTGCGACTCATCACATTGTTTCTCAAGCACTAACCGCTTTACGCAATATGGAGCACCGCGGTGCATCAGGTGCTGAACCAGATAGCGGTGATGGTGCGGGAATTCTTATTCGTATTCCAGATGCATACTTTCAAGCGGTAGTTGATTTCAAACTTCCAGCTGCAGATGCGTATGCAACAGGTATTGCATTTATCGCCAAGGGTGCAGATGTAAAGGGCGAGATCGAAAAGTTAGCTAATGAAGAAGGTTTAATTGTCCTAGGGTGGCGCGAAGTTCCGATTAACCCATCATCTCTTGGAAAGACCGCCTTGTCGGTAATGCCAGATTTCCACCAACTATTTATTGCTGGCAAAAAGGGCGAGACTGGAATTGCATTAGATCGACTTGCTTTTTGTCTGCGCAAGCGTGCTGAGCATGGATTAGATCTGTACTTCCCTTCATTGTCATCTCAGACAATTGTGTACAAGGGAATGCTTACAACAGGTCAACTGGAAGAGTTTTTCCCAGAGCTTTCAGATGAGCGTGTTGTTTCACCGCTTGCGCTGGTTCACTCACGTTTTTCCACAAATACCTTTCCTTCATGGCCGCTTGCTCACCCATACCGATTTATTGCACACAATGGCGAAATCAATACCGTTAAGGGAAATCGCAATTGGATGCGCGCTCGCGAATCGCTATTAGAAAGTGATCTCATTCCTGGAGATCTCAAGCGCTTATTCCCAATTGTTGAAATGTCAGGCTCTGACTCTGCTTCATTTGATGAAGTTCTGGAGCTTTTGTACTTAGGTGGACGTTCACTTCCGCACGCTGTGTTAATGATGATTCCTGAAGCGTGGGAGAACCATGCAACGATGCCGCAGAACCGCCGTGATTTTTACGCCTTCCACGCATCGATGATGGAGCCTTGGGATGGTCCTGCCTGTGTAACTTTTACAGATGGTCATCAAGTAGGCGCGGTACTTGATCGCAATGGTTTACGTCCATCACGTTACTGGGTAACTAAGGATGGAATGGTTGTACTAGCTTCCGAAGTCGGAGTTCTTGATATTCCAGCTGAAAATGTAGAGCGCAAGGGTCGTTTGCAGCCAGGCAAGATGTTCTTAGTTGATATTGAACAAGGTCGCATTATTGAAGATGGCGAAATCAAAGATGGTTTAGCAAATGCTGCTCCATATGGAGATTGGCTACATGCTGGCATCATCAAGTTGAGCGAACTTCCTGCACGCGAACACATTGTGTATCCACACTCATCTGTTGTTCGTCGTCAACGCGCATTTGGTTACACCGAAGAGGATCTACGCATTTTGGTAACACCGATGGCAAAGAACGGTATGGAACCGCTTGGTTCGATGGGAACAGATACTCCTATCGCCGCCCTATCTGATAAGCCACGTTTGATCTTTGATTACTTCTCACAACTGTTTGCACAAGTTACTAACCCACCACTTGATGCGATCCGTGAAGAGTTAGTAACAAGTCTTGGAACATCAATGGGACCTGAGCACAACCTGCTCGATCCTGGCCCAAGCAGCTGCCGCCAGATTTCATTAGCATTCCCAGTAATTGATAATGATGAGCTTGCAAAGATCATTCACGTTAATGCTGATGGCGATCATCCAGGTTTAGGTGCACATGTGATTCGAGGCTTGTTTAGCATCGCTGATGGGGGAGACTCATTACGCGAACGTTTAAATGAGATCAAAGCTGAAGTTTCACAGGCGATTAATGATGGTGCTCGCATCATTGTTTTATCAGACCGCGATGGTGATGCAGAGAATGCTCCAATCCCATCACTTCTTCTGACATCTGCTGTTCACCACCATTTGATCCGTGAAAAGAGCCGCACCAAGGTTGGTTTAGTAGTTGAAGCCGGAGATGTTCGCGAGGTTCACCACGTTGCGCTGTTGATTGGATATGGCGCAGCATGTGTGAATCCTTACCTTGCAATGGAGTCAGCAGAAGATCTAGTACTTCAAGGTGTCATCACAGGAATCACACCTGAAAAGGCGGTAAAGAATTTAATTAAGAGCCTCGGCAAGGGTGTTCTCAAGGTGATGTCCAAGATGGGTATCAGCACCATTGCCTCATATACAGGCGCACAAGTTTTTGAAGCTATCGGACTTTCTCAAGAGGTTGTCGACGAATACTTTGTTGGAACGACATCTCGTCTTGGTGGAGTTTCACTGGATGTAATTGCGCAAGAAACAATCGCCCGTCACCACATCGCTTATCCACCTGGGGGAGAAGTTCCAGGAACAAAGCGTCTGCCTATCGGTGGCGAGTACCAATGGCGTCGCGAAGGTGAGCCTCACCTATTTGATCCCGAGACTGTATTTACCTTGCAGCACTCAACACGCAATAAGCGTTACGACGTTTTCAAACGCTACACAGATCGCGTCAACGAACAGAGCAAACGCCTTATGACTTTGCGTGGATTGTTCCAATTTAAAGAGGGAGTAAATCCACCAATTTCAGTTGATGAAGTTGAGCCAATCAGCGCCATCATTAAGCGTTTCTCAACTGGTGCGATGTCATATGGATCTGTGTCAGCAGAGGTTCACGAGACCCTAGCTATTGCAATGAACCGTATTGGTGGAAAATCCAATACAGGTGAGGGCGGAGAAGAGCCAGAGCGCTTTGTCATGATGGCAAATGGTGATTCAAAGCGATCTGCAATTAAGCAGGTTGCATCTGGTCGATTTGGTGTAACAAGTAATTACTTGGTTAACAGCGATGATATTCAAATCAAGATTGCACAGGGAGCAAAGCCTGGTGAAGGCGGACAGCTGCCTGGCAACAAGGTGTATCCATGGATTGCAAAGGCACGTTACTCAACTCCTGGTGTTGGTTTGATCTCGCCTCCTCCACACCACGATATTTACTCAATTGAAGATCTTGCTCAATTGATTCACGATTTAAAGAATGCAAATAAGAATGCACGTGTTCACGTCAAGCTTGTAGCAGAGGTTGGCGTTGGAACTGTTGCCGCGGGTGTTTCGAAGGCTCATGCCGATGTTGTTTTGATCTCAGGCCATGACGGCGGAACAGGCGCATCACCACTTACTTCGCTCAAGCATGCAGGAGCTCCATGGGAACTCGGTTTAGCTGAAACACAGCAAACATTGTTGCTTAATGGTTTACGTGACCGCATCGTTGTTCAAGCAGATGGTCAGCTAAAGACAGGTCGCGATGTAGTTATCGCAGCGCTACTTGGAGCAGAAGAGTATGGCTTTGCAACCGCGCCGCTTGTAGTTTCTGGTTGCATCATGATGCGTGTGTGCCACTTGGATACATGCCCAGTAGGTGTTGCTACACAAAACCCAGAACTACGTAAGAAGTTCAGTGGTAAGCCAGAGTTTGTTGAGACATTCTTTGAGTACATCGCTGAAGAGGTCCGCGAATTATTGGCTCAACTTGGCTTCCGTACGCTGCAGGAAGCGATCGGTCATGTCGAGTACCTAGATACTCGTAAGGCGGTTGATCATTGGAAGGCAGCTGGATTAAACCTAGAGCCTTTGTTAGTTCGCCCAGATGTTGAAAGTGCACTGCACAACACCATCAAGCAGGATCATGGTTTAGCTGCAGCACTGGATAACACCTTGATTGAACTTGCTCAACCTGCACTTACAAAGGGTGAAGCGGTAAAGATCGATCTACCCGTACGAAACGTTAACCGCACCGTTGGAACAATGTTAGGTGCAGAGGTCACACGAAAGTACGGCGCAGAAGGTTTACCTGCCGGAACAATTGATGTCACCTTGCATGGATCAGCGGGTCAATCACTGGGTGCATTTATCCCTCGTGGTGTTGCAATCCGCCTATACGGAGACTCTAATGATTATGTTGGAAAGGGAATTTCAGGTGGACGAGTCGTTGTTCGTCCAGATGAGAAGGCTACCTTCTCGTCACAAGACAATGTCATCGCCGGAAATGTCATCGGCTACGGAGCAACAGCGGGCGAAATCTTTATTCGCGGTGTTGTTGGAGAGCGTTTCTGCGTTCGTAACTCTGGTGCCTTGGCAATAGTTGAAGGAATCGGCGACCACGGTTGCGAGTACATGACCGGTGGAACAGTTGTTGTTCTTGGTCGAACAGGTCGTAATATCGCAGCAGGTATGTCTGGTGGACGTGCGTACGTTCTTGATTTAGATGCTGCAAATGTCAACGCAGATATGGTTGATGTTCTTGCAGTTCCTGATGATCAAAAGGATGTACTGAAGGATCACATCTCAAAGTACTTCGCCGAAACAGGATCAGAGATTGCGCAAGCGCTTCTGAAGGATTGGGATAAGGGCGTTGCTCGAATCTCATTAATCATGCCGCGTGATTATGCACGTGTACTTGCCGCCATGGAGCGTGCAGAACGTGAAGGTTTACCGGTTGATGCACTAGTGATGGAGGTTGCAGCAAATGGCTGATCCAAAGGGTTTTATGACTACGCCACGCGAAACTCCAAAGCGTCGACCAGTTGATGTTCGCATCAAGGATTGGCGTGAGGTGTATGAGCCACAGAGCTTTGAGCATCTGCAAAAGCAAGCAGGACGTTGCATGGATTGCGGAATTCCCTTTTGCCACAATGGTTGCCCACTCGGAAATCTAATTCCTGAATGGAATGATTTGATGTACCGCGGTGATAAAGATGAAGCTATCGATCGCCTGCATGCGACAAACAACTTTCCAGAGTTCACAGGTCGTCTATGTCCGGCACCATGTGAAACGGCATGTGTTGTCGGCATTAACCGCGATGCGGTAACAATTAAGCAGATTGAACTTCGCACAATTGAAGAGGCTTTTGGCGCTGGAACAGTGAAGCCAATGGCTCCAGATCGCCTTACCGGCAAGACAGTTGCTGTGATTGGTTCAGGCCCAGCAGGACTTGCTGCAGCTCAACAATTAACTCGTGCGGGACACACAGTCGCTGTTTATGAGCGTGCCGACAAGATCGGTGGATTACTTCGTTACGGAATTCCAGAGTTCAAAATGGAAAAGCACATCCTTGATCGCCGCTTAGAGCAGATGGAGAAAGAGGGAACACGTTTTCGTCCAGGCGTAGATGTTGGTACCGAATTAACAGGATCTGATCTTCGCAAAAAGTATGACGCAGTTGTTTTAGCTGTTGGCTCTACTCAATGGCGTGACCTTTCAATTAAGGGTCGCGAGAACAAGGGCATCTATCAGGCCATGGAGTTTTTGCCATGGGGTAACAAGCAAGCGTTAGGTGAGATTGAAACTCCACCGATCAATGTTGCTGGGAAGCATGTTGTCATTCTTGGTGGTGGAGATACAGGTGCAGATTGCTTAGGAACATCTATCCGTCAAGGCGCTGCAAGTGTTACTCAACTTGAGATCATGCCTCGCCCAAGTGATGAGCGTCCATCGGGTCAACCATGGCCGACATACCCAATGATTTATCGCGTATCTAGCGCACATGAAGAAAAGGACAACCGTCTCTTCTCTGTCAGCACCGAAGAGTTTTTGGGGGATGGCAACGGAAATCTACGCGCGATCAAGATTGTGGAAACACAATTTGTTAATGGAAAGTTTGAACCGGTTGCTGGATCTGAAAAAGAGATTCCATGTGACTTTGTATTCATGGCGATGGGCTTTACGGGTCCAGAAAAATCATCATTGATAACACAGCTAGAGGTACAGCTCGATGATCGTGGAAATATCAAGCGCGATGAAAACTTCCAAACAACTGAAGAAGGAATCTTTGTTGCTGGTGATGCTGGACGCGGTCAATCATTGATCGTGTGGGCAATTGCTGAAGGACGTAGTGCAGCAGCAGCTGTTGATAGATATCTCACGGGGCGCACACAACTTCCTGCACCGATTGCGCCAACTGACCGCCCACTAATGGTTTAAGGTAGAGACATGCGTAGAGCGAAAATTGTGTGCACGATGGGTCCAGCGGTTGAATCCCCCGAAAAGGTAAAGGAGTTGATCGAAGCGGGCATGAATATGGCCCGTTTGAACCTTTCCCATGGTGGTTACGATGAACATCAAAACCGCCTCGATCGTGTTCGTGAGGCTGCAAAGGCGGTAGGACAACCTGTTGCAATTCTTGTCGATCTACAAGGTCCAAAGATTCGTTTAGCTCGTTTTGCAAATGGTCCTCATGAGTTAGAACGTGGCGATATCTTCACAATTACAGTTGATGAGGTTGAAGGTACTAAAGAGCGTGTTGGTACTACCTACAAAGGCTTACCGGGGGATTGCAAGCCGGGAGATCGCATTCTGATCGATGATGGCAAGGTAACTGTCGAAGTTGTTGAAGTTAAGGGCAATGATGTTGTAACTAAGGTTATTCAGCCAGGTGCGGTTAGCAACAACAAGGGAATTAACCTTCCCGGTGTTGCAGTGTCAGTTCCAGCGCTCTCTGAAAAAGACAAAGAGGATCTTCGTTGGGGCCTTCGAGCAGGTGCTGATTTCATCGCGCTCTCATTTGTTCGCAACGCTGCAGATATTAAAGATGTACATGCAATCATGGATGAGGTTGGTTTCCGCATCCCGGTAATTGCAAAGATCGAAAAGCCACAAGCTGTAGAAAACCTTGAAGAGATCGTTGCTGCCTTTGATGGCATCATGGTTGCTCGTGGTGATCTAGGTGTAGAGCTTCCTATTGAAGAGGTTCCACTTGTTCAAAAGCGTTGTATTGAGTTAGCACGTGAAGCAGCTAAGCCTGTAATTGTTGCAACCCAGATGTTAGATTCAATGATCACTAACTCATCTCCAACACGTGCGGAAGCAACAGATTGTGCCAATGCGGTACTAGATGGAGCCGATGCGCTGATGTTGTCAGGTGAAACATCTGTTGGTGCCTTTGCAATTGATGCTGTTAAGACAATGGCTCGCATCATCGCTCGCACCGAAGAGGGTGGCTTTGAGATGATCCGCGCTTTACGAACAACTCCAAAGACAAAGGGTGGCGCGATTACACGTGCTGCAGCTGAAGTAGGCGCTATTGTTGGCGCAAAGTACTTAGTTACCTTTACCCAATCAGGTGATTCAGCTCGCCGTATGGCACGTTTGCGCTCACCAATTCCAATTCTTGCCTTCACTCCAGAAGTTGGAACGTATAACCGTCTTGCATTGTCATGGGGTGTTGAGCCTGAGGTAACACCTATGGTCAAGCACACCGATGAAATGGTGAAGCAGGCAGATACCTTATTAATTCAATCAGGTCGTGCACATGAAGGTGAAAATGTCGTCATCGTTGCAGGATCACCTCCAGGAATTCCTGGCTCAACCAACGCTATGCGCGTTCACCGCGTAGGAGATGCTGTTGGTGGAGTCGTAGCGGCTTACCGCTAAGATTGCCCCACAGAAAGCCTCGGTACTCCAACGGTAGAGAGGGCAGTCTCAAACACTGCATAGTGTCGGTTCGAATCCGACTCGGGGCACTCATGTCAATAATTTTGGGAAGTGGAATTCTGGGGGGATGGTTCGATAATGACAGTTCGAATTCTCGTCGCAGAAGATGAAACTCTAATCCGCATGGATCTTGTAGAAATGTTGCAAGGTGCCGGTTATGAAGTTGTCGCACAAGCAACCAATGGCCAAGAAGCAATTGAGCTGGCTACTTTGCATAAGCCTGATCTTGCAATTCTTGATGTGAAGATGCCGGTTCTTGATGGAATATCAGCTGCTGAAAAAATAATTGAGATCGCACCAGTATTGATGTTGACCGCGTACTCTCAAAAAGAGTTGGTAGATCGCGCACGTGATGCTGGTGTTATGGCATATGTTGTTAAGCCATTTACCATCGGGGATTTAATGCCAGCCATTGAAATTGCTATCAGCCGCCATACTCAAATGAAATCACTAGCCGATGAGGTTGCTGATCTGCATGATCGACTTGAAACTCGAAAGCTGATCGATCGAGCTAAGGGAATTTTGATGAAGGCCCTCAATCTCTCAGAGCCTGAAGCTTTCTCCTGGATTCAGCGGGCGGCCATGGATCGCCGATTAACGATGAAAGAGGTCGCTGAGGCGGTAATCAACCCCAATGCCGTTCCAGATAAGTAGTTCCCAAATACATCTCATTTATTGATACCTAACATCTCATTTATAACGAAACTGAAACAATTCAAGCGTGGCCCCGCCTTGTCTAAGGCTCACCCCTGCCATTACTCTTTCAGCCTCCCTGTCCCG
Source organism: Actinomycetota bacterium (assembly GCA_039805445.1). Taxonomy (GTDB): domain Bacteria; phylum Actinomycetota; class Actinomycetes; order Nanopelagicales; family Nanopelagicaceae; genus Planktophila. Next base: position 18,645 of record JBDLUF010000012.1, read on the forward strand.
GGACACAAGAACAGGAAAGGCACTACATATGAAGAAGAATCGCGTTCTCGCGGTTGTAGCTGCCGTAGCTATCGCAACATCATCATTTGTTGCATTCGCTCCGTCAGCGTCAGCTGCTTGCTCAAGCAAGCTAAAGATTGCATACCAGGGTCCACTAACAGGTCCTGAAGCTGCACTAGGTATCAACGAACTTAACGGTGTGAAGTTCGCACTCAAGAAGTTCCTTGCAGCAAACAAGTCAGCAAATGTTGACCCAGTTGTTTACGAAGTAGATGACCAGGGAGATCCAGCAGTTGCAGGT
>JBDLUF010000013.1:0-18807 GCA_039805445.1 Actinomycetota bacterium
AACGGTATCCAATGGAATTATATTGATAACTCGAGGGTTAAATACATAGCAGCCTGCATTAATTTGATTTGTTACCGGGTTATCCATCTTTTCTAGAAAAGCGGTAACTCTGCCATCGGCATCAGTTGGCACACAACCAAATGCTCGGGCATCTTCTACCTGAGATAAATGCAAAGTTACATCGGCATCATGTGCTTCATGTTGTCTGATCTGCTCTGCTAAATCATGTGAACTAAGTACATCGCCATTTAAAATTACTACTGACTCTTGCATGTCTAGTAACTGTGCAGCATTTCGGATCGCACCACCAGTTCCAAGTGGTTCTTTTTCAACCGCATACTTAATGCTCATCCCCCACTGTGATCCATCTCCAAAGTACGGGGTGAAAACATCTGAAAGATAGGAGGTTGCTAAAACAATCTGCGTAATTCCAGCCTTTTTTGCCATCATTAATTGATGCTCAGTAACAGGAATTCCTGCGACGGTAAGCATTGGCTTAGGAGTATTGCGAGTTAATGGCATTAAACGTGTACCAAAGCCACCTACCAACAAGATTGCTACAGCCACTTTTACGCCTTCAAACGTTGAACTGCATCTGCAATGTGGGCATCAGAGGCTGTCATTGCGACACGAATATGCATCTTTCCCATATGGCCGTAAAAGCTGCCAGGGGTTGCAAGGATTCCACGCTCTGCCAGCCAGGCAACGCTTGTCCACGCATCTTCATTGCGGGTGCACCACAGATATAAACCAGAATCACTGAACTCAACTGTAAATCCAGCCGCCTCAAGTGCCGGACGCATCGCATCTTTACGAGCGTTATAGCGAGCGCGTTGTTCTGCAACATGAAGATCATCTGACAGTGCAACTGTCATCGCCTTCTGCACCGGTAGCGGAACCATCATTCCGCCATGCTTTCGAATCTCACGGATCTGTGCGATTAAAGCGCTGTCTCCAACCATGAATGCTGCACGATAACCAGCCATAGATGAACGCTTTGATAGTGAATGAACCGCCAGAATATTGGTGTTGTCTCCACCTGTTTGCGATAAGACCGATACTGAGTCTGCTGTGTGATCAAATTCGAGATAACACTCATCTGAAATCAAAACTGATTTATTTTTACGGGACCAATCTATGCACGCTTTAACTTCATCGACGCTGTGAACACGACCCGTTGGATTTGAGGGAGAGTTCAGCCAAGCTAAATCTGCAGCGGGCCAGCTATTTGCATCAATTGCAACTGGAACAGATTCTGCACCGGCTAATACCGCTCCTACGTGATAGGTCGGATATGCAATCTCTGGAATTAATACGGTGCTTGATTCAAGATAGGTGGGAAGCCAAGCAACTAACTCTTTAGAGCCAATCAAGGGCAGGACATCAAACTCGCCCGTTGCACCTAAGCGATCTATCGCCCATTTTTTAATCGCTGCTCGAAGTTCTGCGGTTCCAGCGGTGACGGGATAACTTGGAGAGTTTGATGCATCGCGAAATGCTTGTTGAATAAATTCAGGTGTGGGATCTACAGGAGTTCCTTGCGAGAGATCAATAATCCCCTGCGGGTGGGAACGAGCTTTCTCACCGTATGGCGCTAACGCATCCCACGGAAAATCTGGGAGCTGGGCACGCAATGGTTACTCGCTCTTTGGTGGTCGCGCTGAGACTGAAGCGTGATCTGTTCCAGTTGCGCCAACCTTGCTAGCTCCACCTGGTGAACCGATTTCAATAAAGAACTCTGTGTTGACCTTGCCAAACTCTTTCCACTGACCAGGAACATCATCTTCGTAATAAATAGCTTCTACTGGGCAGACCGGCTCACATGCCCCGCAATCCACACACTCATCAGGCTGGATGTACAGCATGCGATCGCCTTCGTAAATGCAATCAACCGGGCACTCTTCGATGCAGGACTTATCTTTTACATCGATGCATGGATCTGCAATCACATAGGTCACGGGCGGCCTCCAAAGTAATGGGCTAAGTATCTGGCCGAATTCTAATGGCAACTCTCGCCAGTGCGCGATATTTACCGCTGGTTGATATGTAACGGTGGGCTTATCGTTCTCTCATGCCAACAGAGCTCGAGACGCAATTCACCGAACTCATCGGCTCACGGGTAAGCATCAGACTCCATGATCCTGAAGGCGGCTTTCGTGACATTCTGGGGCACCTACTTACCCCATACACATTGCGCAATAAGCGTGGGGAGATTATCGAATTCTCTCATAGTGAGATTTTTGTCTGGAAGCGGGTGATTGAAAAGGTATGAAGTTATACGACACCCAATCACGACAACTCAAAGAGATAGATGTAACGCGCAAGCAAATTCAAATGTACTGCTGCGGTCCTACTGTCTACCGTGATGCTCATGTCGGAAATCTTCGAACCTTTCTACTATCAGACTTAATTGCACGAGTTGTGCGACTCAATGGTTCACATCCATACTTGATTCAAAACATTACCGATGTTGGACATATGTCTGAAGATTTCGTCAATGATGACAAGATGCTAACTCAGGCTAAGTTAGAAAAAGTTGATCCCTTTGAGATCGCTCGAAAGTATGAAGCTAAGTTCCATCAAGATTTAGCAGATCTAAACATTGTGCCAGCCGCGGGTTATCCGCGAGCAAGTGAAAGCATTGATTTGATGTTGACTCTGATTGGAAAGTTGATCGATGCTGATTTTGCATATGTTGGTACCGACTCTTCTGTGTATTTCAGCGCTCAGAAGTTTGCAAGCTACGGTGCAATCAGCGGAAATAAACTTGATTCGCTAAAACCAGGCCATCGTTATGAATACTCTGAAGACGGGGCGAAGAGATTTCACGCCGATTGGGCGTTATGGAAAGCTGCCGGTGATCGCACTGAAATGGTGTGGGAATCTCCGTGGGGTAAGGGATTTCCGGGTTGGCACATTGAGTGTTCAGCGATGTCCTTAGAGTTATTGGATGGACATGTTGATATCCATGTAGGCGGAATCGATCTTCGTTTTCCTCATCATGAAAATGAGCGAGCACAGTCCAATGCGCTGATAAATACTGAAGCGGTCGATCTCTGGGTCCATGGCGAGCATCTACTTTTTGAGGGTAAAAAGATGTCAAAAAGTTCTGGGAATGTTGTTCTTTTAAAGGATGTCATCGAGCGTGGAATTGATCCTCTCGCTATTCGTCTTTGTTTCCTAGAAAACAAATATCGCTCGCAAATGGATCTGACCTGGAGCTCAATTGAAGCTGCGCACGAGACCTTAAAACGTTGGCGTATGAAAATGTCTCAATGGGGCTCAAAAAACACTTTGCAGATTGATCCCGAGATCGAATCAGCTTTTAACACCGATCTTGATACACCACGTGTCATCATGCGACTGCGTGAGATTGAAAAATCAGATTCAGACAATAAGGCTTCGATTTTTCGCTATGCAGATCAAGTTCTAGGACTTGATCTTGATCGCCCACTTGAGGCAAAAGTTCTGACACCTCAAATGAAGACGCTCTTGGATGAGCGAGCTCTTGCCCGCACTGAAAAGCGATGGGCAGATAGCGATCGATTGCGAGTTGAGTTAGAAAATCTCGGATTGGAAATTAAAGATACGCCTGAAGGTCAAAGCTGGAGTTAAAGCGGCGTAATAATTGCGATAACGATTGCAATAAATCCAAAGTTGATTAGTGAAACTCCAATGGTGTCACCTTGAACAAGGTATTCATCATTGAGTCCAGGGAAACCTGCTCGCAGTACTACTAACGCCCAAGCAATCGCTGCAATGAATTTATAGGCTCGCTTTCCCCACAATCTTCCAGTAGCCCAGATGCCCATTCCTGTCGCTACGAGAGACACAACTAGTCCTACAGGTGGATAAAAGCTATGAATGAAGATAGAGCTTGCGCCAAGTGCTGCGCCAAATAAAAGTGAGTAGATACCTTTCATTACAACGTTACTCCAGAGGTTAAATCTGTTTCTCGGCCATGTGAATCAAAGGGTTCACACTTAACCCCTTTTACTAGCGTGTAGTACTCATCGCCCCAAATCTGTAACCCCAAATTATTGGAAAGGGCAAAGAAGGGACCATCTAATGAAATCTGAGTCTCGTGGGCTTTCATGGCAGCCATCTTTGCATCCACATAATCAACGCCGTTAATCAAAGTTGTAACAAACTCATCATCTTTTGCAAATGGAAGATCATCAACGCTTTCGGCACCAAAGAAATCTGAACCAATCTCTTTCATCTTTGCAATACCTTCAGCCAAAACTGATTTAGGCATAGTGTTCCAGTAAATCTTTTGGATCTGCCATGTAGATAACTCTGAGGCTCTCATGGCGACACGATGTGCCTGAATATGATCGGGATGACCGTAGCCGCCGATTTCATCATAAGTAATCAAAATGTGTGGCTTAACTTCATCAATGACATCAACCAATATCTGTGCCGCTGCATCAACATCTGCCTGCCAGAAAACATCTGGACGATTGTTTGGCTCTGTTCCCATCATTCCGCTATCGCGGAACTTTTTTGATGGGGCGCCCAGAAAACGATAATCAGAAATGCCCAAAGCCTTCATTGCATTAGCTAATTCAGTTTCACGATGTGTCCCTAATTGATCCTTTTCACTACTTGCCAAATACAAAAGGGATGGAACCAAAACTTCGCCTTCTTCTCCACGTGTGCAGGTCACAAGCGTGACATGTGCCCCACGATCTGCGTACAAAGCCATTGTGGCCCCGTTATTGATGGTTTCATCATCGGGATGTGCATGTACAAGCAGGATGCGGAAGCCTTCATAGGAGCGGTTCATGTTTGGTAATTCTGCCGTACGATTAGACCAATGAGTAACGTAGACACATCCAACAAGGCTCGCTTGCCACGCGATGAGCGCCGAGCATTGCTGCTATCGGCTGCACTCGAAGTATTCACCGCAGCTGGCTATCACTCTGCAGCGATGGATGAGATTGCAGATCGTGCAAATGTCTCAAAGCCTGTTTTGTATCAGCACTTTCCTTCAAAGCTAGAGCTGTACTTGGCTGTTTTGGATTTACATATTGACTCATTGGTTTTTGAAATCCAAAAGGCGATCGCATCGACTCCGGACAATAAAGATCGCGTGCATGCAACGGTTGATGCTTACTTTGCATTTATTGAAAAGGAAGGCGAAGCCTTCCGTCTGCTCTTTGAGAGCGATATGAGCGTTGAACCACAGGTTCGCGAACGTTTAAATCGAATGACGTACGACTGTGCAGCTGCCGCTAGTGCGGTTATTGCAATAGATACTGGCCTACCAAAAGAGGCATCAATGCTTTTGGGTGTTGGAATGATTGGTTATGCGCAAGTAACTGCTCGTCACTGGCTCGAACGAGATAGCAAGTTGACTCGACAGGATGCTGTGGCATTAGTTCACAACCTCATGTGGCGAGGCATTTCAGGTTTTCCGCGCAATTAATATCGTTAGGATTAAATAAACATGTCACCAACCTTTGCAGAGTTGCCCCTGCGCAGCCAAACAATTGAAGCGCTACATGCACATGGCTTTTTAGCACCATTTGCCATTCAAGAGATGGTTTTACCTATCGCACTTGCCGATGGCGATGTTATTGGTCAAGCCAAAACTGGTACCGGAAAAACTCTTGCTTTTGGAATTCCTGTTATCGAAAGAGTTATTGCACCCAATGATGCTGAGTGGGCAGATTTTGCCACTAAAGGAATGCCGCAAGTATTAATCGTTGTTCCTACACGTGAACTATGTACGCAGGTAACTCGCGACATTGAAGAGCTTGCCTCTAACCGTGGAATTCGCACCCTTGCTGTTTACGGTGGACGTGCATTTGAACCTCAAATTGAAGCTTTACATGCAGGAGTAGAGATAGTTGTTGGAACTCCAGGCCGTTTGCTCGATCTTTCACGACAGGGTCAGCTCAAGCTCAAAGAGGTATCCCGCTTGGTTTTAGATGAGGCTGATGAGATGTTAGATCTTGGCTTCTTGCCAGATGTAGAAAAGATTTTGTCTAGTACTCCTAACCGTGCGCAAACTATGTTGTTTTCAGCAACAATGCCAGGAGACATCATCGCTCTTGCCCGTCGCTTTATGAATCAGCCAATTCATATTCGCACACAAGATAGTGAAGATGAGGGTGCGGTTGTTACCCGAATTAAGCAGCATGTTTTGCGTGCTCACGCTCTCGACAAAATAGAGATGCTGGCCCGAATCTTGCAAGCGGATGGACGTGGACCAACAATGGTTTTCTGTCGCACCAAGCGAACAGCACAAAAGACCGCTGAAGATTTAATGGAGCGCGGCTTTAAAGCAGCACCAATTCACGGAGACCTTGGACAAAGTGCCCGCGAAAAAGCTTTGAGCGATTTCAAGGCCGGAAAATCAGATGTTCTTGTTGCAACCGATGTTGCTGCACGTGGAATTGATATTGATGGAATTACCCACGTGATCAATTACCAGTGTCCAGAAGATGAAAAGACTTATGTTCACCGTATTGGTCGTACCGCTCGTGCAGGTGCCCATGGAATTGCTGTGACCTTTGTTGATTGGGATGAACTAGCTCGCTGGAAGATGATTGATCAAACCCTCGAACTTGGCTTAGCAGAGCCAGAAGAGACGTACTCTTCATCTGAACATCTTTATGAAATGCTCAACATCCCAGCTGGATCAACGGGCCGCATGGTTAAAGCTAAGCCGGTTGTTAAGGCGGAAAGCAAAGATGCTCGTCCTGCACGTGCAAAGCAAGAGGCTCCTAAGCCACGCACCGAGCGCACTCGTACGCGTACTAAGAAGTTTAAAGAGAGCTAAGCAGCAACAAAGACGCGAATCGCATCTACAAGCATTTGTACTGCGATAGCTGCCAACAAGAGACCTGCAATTCGGGCGACTAGGGTTACACCGGACTCTTTGATGACCTTCAAAATTGTTGTTGAAGCCATAAGGGCTACTGCAATGGCAATATGAACCGCTACAACAGCCGCCGCTAACCCGAATGCCATCGCAGTTGTATCTACCTGCTGAACGAAAATCATCGTCGCAACAATTGCACCAGGACCAGCCAAGATCGGCGTACCCAATGGAACCAATGCGATGTTGGAATCTCCATCATCTCCATGTTTCTTGGTATTTCCTGTTAACAGTTCAAGTGCGACCAATAACAAGAGCAGGGCACCTGCAGCTTGTAGTGCTTCCATAGAGATATTGAGGTAGTTCAAAATTGCTCGGCCAAAAAGGGCAAAAATAGAGATCACAAGGAGCGAGACACCTGCGGCCTGTACCGCCAAAATTCTGCGAACCTTTGGAGATTTGTCTGCCACTAATCCTAAGAAAATTGGAGTCGCACCAGGTGGATCCATAATCACAAAGAGTGTGACAAAAGATTGAACAGCAAAAGTAATAGCGCTTATATCTTTCACGCTGAAACCACCCTTCGAGCATTGGCTTGAGACTCTAACTTCTCCCATTGTTCCCTATGGGTATGGTTTTCTGCTAATGAATTAAGTTTTCCCGTGCCGTGATAATCACTACTTCCAGTTATAACTAGATCTAATTCCTTTGCGATACTTCGCAACATCGCTCGTTCATCTGGATTTTGATCGCGATGGTCAACTTCAATGCCATTTAAACCTGCAGCAACTAATTCAGAAAAATCCTCAGCTTTAAGGATTTGACCACGGTGAGATGCAAATGGATGGGCAATCACAGCAACTCCTCCAGCTCTACGAATCAAAGCGATAGCTTCAGCTGGTGTTGGAGCTGCGTGAGAAACATAAAAAGGTGAATCGTTATGAAGCAATTCCGTAAAGGCTTCATCACGTGATTTCACAATTTTCTTTGCAACGAGTGCATCTGCTAAATGAGGTCTACCCATAGTTGCTCCAGCTGGCATCGCATTTTGAACATCTTCAATGGAGATGTCCATACCTTCTGCCCGCATCTTTTCAATCATTTTGCGCATACGCGGGAGCCGACCATCTCGAGTTTCTTCTAAGACCTGTTGCATCTCTGCGTGCTCTGGATCAAAGAGCAGCCCCAACATGTGAACACTTATGTCATCAGTTGTTAAACAGGATATTTCAGAGCCCAGCGCTAACTTAAGAGATCCACGCAAAGATTCAGCGGCCTCTTTCCAACCAGATGTTGTGTCATGGTCTGTAATTCCAAGAACCTCAAGCCCCTGAACAATTGCCTTATTTACAAGCTCTCTTGGAGAATCGGTTCCGTCACTGCAATTGGTATGTGTATGAAGATCAATCATTCTTTGACTCCCGTGTTCTGGTCACAACTAAGACGCATCCAAAGAGAATCAATGCAATTCCGGGAATGATTCCTAGCGGTGGAGTTTGATCAAGCCACCATGCTGCAAGTACAGCACTGACAGGTACCTCAAAAAATACAATTAGCGAAACAATCGCAGGTGACACACGCTTGAGCGCTGAGTTAAACATAGTGTGGCCCAGCAACTGAGCGCCAAGGATTAACCCCAAAAGTATGAGCCACTCTTTTTGTTCAAATGTAAAAATTTCATTTCCGGCAAGCAATCCCATCGGTAGTGCAGTCATCGAACAAACAAAGTAGCAAACCGTTGTGTAGGTGCTTGTCTCTAAAGTGCGTTGCGCCTTTGAACCGGCCATCATGTAAGCAGCGGCTAACGCAGCTGATATCAGAGCAGCTATGTCACCTAGAAAAGATCTCAAGGAAATTGTTAGATCCACACCGGATACCAAGACAACTCCTACAAAGCTAACAATCATTCCTAGCCATGCTTTTGATGGAATATCTCCGCCACTAAACTTTACAAAAAGCGCTGCAAATATTGGTTGCAATGCAACAAGTGCTGTTCCTGCTGCAACTGTTGTCATTCTCATCGCTAAAAAGAATCCGATGAAGTGCAGAGCTAGTAGTACTCCAGCAAATACAGCCCATTTAATTCCTGCACGATCACGCGAATGACGAAGTGCGAAGGGCAGCGTCATTAAGGATCCGCCGAGATTTCTCCAAAAAATTAGGGTCAACACCGGCATTGCACTCATTGCAATTAATGGTCCAGATGTTCCGATTCCAATGATTCCTAGACCTAATCGAATCAGATCTGGTTTTGCAGGGATCGCCGTGTGGTCATTAATGCGTTCGCCTGAAGTCATAAGAGAAAGGTACCCTTAACCCATGAGCGGCAATCTCCTAAACCGAGTATTTCTCGCCCGTCTTGCAGGCACCGCGGTCTTTGACCCCAATGGTGATCCAGTAGGGAAGGTGCGAGATGCTGTCGCGACCCTGCGTTCAAATAATCAGCAACCTCGAATCCTTGGATTAGTTGCCGAAGTTCCTTTGCGTCGTCGAGTCTTTGTTCCTATCACTCGAGTTACATCGATTGAAAGTGGTGCGGTCGTAATCACTGGACTTCTGAACATGCGACGTTTTGATACTCGACCTGGTGAGGTTTTAGTCTTAGGCGAAATGCTAGATCGATCCATAACTTTGCTGGAAACAAATGAAGTAGTAGTTGTTGAAGATATGGGCATGGAGCAAAATCGAAATGGAGATTGGTTGATCTCCAAGGTTCACATCATGCGCAAAGGCCGTGGCCTTCGTCGGAAAGGTGCAACTTCGACCGTTGCTTGGGAAGAGGTCATTGGTTTTGCAAATACCGAACAAAATCAAGGTGTTGCAAACCTGCTTTCAACTTTAGCTAATTTGCGTGCAGCAGATCTTGCCGCTGTATTACAGGATCTTGCGCCGAAGCGACGTATCGAAGTGGCTAGCGCACTAGAAGATGAGCGACTTGCCGATGTCCTTGAAGAGATGGATGAGGAAAACCGAGTTGCGCTTCTTGCTGAACTTGAAGGAGAGCGTGCAGCAGATGTCTTAGGTGAAATGGATCCTGATGATGCTGCAGACTTACTGCGCGAGGTCGGCGAAGAACGTGCAAATGCACTTTTGGATCTGATGGAGCCAGAGGATGCGGAAGATGTCTTGCGCTTAATGACTTACGAGGATTACTCAGCTGGCGGAATGATGACTACCGAGCCAATCGTCCTTACGGCAGATTCAACTGTTGCTGATGCTCTTGCTGCTGTGCGCCAAAAGGAGATCTCACCTGCATTGGCTTCACAGATTTACATCTGTCGCCAACCTGTTGAAACTCCAACAGGACGTTTCATAGGAGTTGTTCACTATCAGCGCTTATTGCGTGAACCACCTTCAACTTTGCTGGGATCGATCGTTGATACCGACACAAAGGGAACAAATCCTGATGCAACTCTGCATGAGGTTTCCTCGCATTTAGCAAGCTATAACCTGCTTTCCTTGCCGGTTGTTGATGCTAATGAGCGATTGCTGGGCGCGGTGACTGTGGATGATGTACTGGATCACTTGTTACCTGAAAATTGGCGCCACGATCACCGCGAAAATTCACCAGTTTCATTTGAGTCAGAGAGCATTTAAGGGGGTTAAGACATGGCACGTAATTATGGCTTAGACACTCCTCGCGAGACCCGTCGTTCCTTGCGACCAAATTACGACCCGGAAGCTTTTGGTCGTATGTCTGAACGTTTCGCGCGATTCTTAGGTACTGCACGCTTTCTTGTATACATGACGTTCTTTATTTCATTCTGGATTGTTTGGAACTTTGCAGCCCCTACCAATCTACGTTTTGATGATTATCCATTTATCTTCTTAACCTTGATCCTGTCGATGCAGGCATCGTATGCAGCACCATTAATTCTGCTTGCACAAAATCGTCAGGCAGACCGTGATCGCATTCAACTCAATGAGGATCGCGCCAAAAATGAACGTTCGATTGCAGATACGGAGTACTTAACCCGTGAACTTGCAGCGTTACGTAACTCGCTTGGTGAAGTTGCAACACGTGATTTTATGCGAAGTGAACTTGCTGATCTTGTTGAAGAGCTAGCGAAAGAACTACGTCGAGACACCCAATCGGACTCCGAGTAGAGATTTACTTCGCTTCATCAGTTTTTCTGCAACCTCTGTAATTGCGATCGCCGCTGCAGATGTTGGATCAGCATCCACAATCGGAGCACCATCATCTCCACCAGTGCGCAGCGCTGGACTAAATGGAATCTTTCCAAGAAGTGGAACATCGCTGCCCACAAGTTGAGATAAGCGACGCGAGGTTTCATCTCCCCCGCCCTCGCCAAACAATGAAATTGTTTCGCTGCAGGTTGGGCAAGGAAACGCCGACATATTTTCAATAACACCAATGACATGTTGATGAATCTGATGGGCAATACGTCCTGCGCGCTCTGCGACCTCAGCTGCAGCAATCTGCGGCGTTGTAACCACAACAATTTCAGAGGTTGGAATTAACTGACCTAAAGAGATTGCAAGATCACCCGTTCCAGGTGGAAGATCAATCAGAAGTACATCTAAATCGCCCCAATACGCATCAGATAACAACTGCTCAAGGACTCTATGAAGTAGCGGTCCTCGATATGCGACAGGGTCAGATCGTTCAGGCTTAAACATCTCCATCGAAACAGTTTTAACACCGTAAGACTCGAGGGGAATAAACATCTGATCGATAGCGGTTGGACGCTGCCCCATTAACCCCATTAAACGCGGAATTGAGTGGCCATACACATCTGCATCAAGGATTCCAACGCTCAAACCATTTTTAGCAATCGCAACCGCAAGGTTGGCGGTAACTGAAGATTTTCCGACTCCACCTTTTCCGGATGCGATACCAATGACACGGGTGAGTGAGTCAGGCTGAGCAAATGGAATGAACTTTTCGCGACCACCTCGGACAACCTTTTTTACAAAGTTACGTTGCTCCTCATTCATGACGCCAAAGACAAGATCTACCTCTTTAACGCCTTCAACATTTGTTACCGCAGTTGTAATATCTGTGCGTAGGCGATCCTGCATCGGACATGCTGCAATTGTTAGTAAAACCTTTAAAGTTATTGTGCCCCGATTTTCAGATAAATCCTCAATCATTCCAAGCTCTGTAATGGGGTGACGTAACTCTGGATCATTTACCTTTGAGAGCGCATCTGTAACTTGTTCTAGTAGGTTCATAGAAGATCTGGGTCAATCTTTGCAGCTGGTTTGTTGACCTTAGCTTTTGGTGTTTCCTCATCCAAAAGATCGGAGAGCTGCTTCTTAACAAAGGTTTTTGGATTGAGATCTTTCGGTTGTAGATCTTCAAAGCCAGGTCCAAGGTTTTCGCGAAGTTCTGCGGTTGCCTTTGTTGCTAAACCACGTGCTTTCTTAACCCACTGCGCAGCCTCAACAGCGATCTTTGGCAGACGCTCAGGACCAACTAAGAGCATCGCAAGAATTGCAAGACCTAAGAGTTCGCCTGCACCAAGGTCAAAGAACATTGCTTTAGCCTACGCCAATTACTTCTTCGCCGCGATCAGTGTCAATGTGACTGACTTTTCAACGCCGTCACGCTTGTAAGTAACTCTGACGACATCGCCAACATTCTTGGATCTAACCGCAACGATTAACTCTTCAGGGCTATCTATAGGCTGCCCATCAAGTGCGATGACGATATCTCCCCCGCGTAATCCAGCCTTTTGTGCAGGACTGCCAGCCAGAATTCCACGGCCAGATGTTGCAACTTGTGCACCTTCTCCGGCGTAATTCATGTCTAGAGAAATTCCAATGACAGGGTATGTGGCAACACCATTTTTAATAAGTTGATCTGCAGTCTTTCGCGCTTGATTAATCGGAATAGCAAAGCCAAGTCCGATTGAACCTGTTTGCAAATCAGAACCAAGTGAAGCAATCGCAGAGTTCACGCCGATTACCGCACCAGTTGAATCAACAAGTGGGCCACCAGAGTTACCTGGATTAATCGCAGCATCTGTTTGTAATGCGTTAATAAAGGAGCTCTCATTACTTGAATCTCCAGCGGTTACTGGACGATTCTTTGCACTAATAATTCCAGTTGTAACTGTTCCAGATAATCCAAGAGGTGAACCAATTGCAATTACTGAATCGCCAACAGCTACTTGATCACTATCGCCAAATTGAAGCGCCTTTAAACCTGAAGCTGCGATCTTTAAAACCGCTAAATCATATGATGCATCTCGACCAACTACCTTTGCGGTAAAGATGCGACCATCATTAAGCTTTACTTGAATTCTTCCACCGGTTTGAGCAGCTGAACTAATAACATGATTGTTAGTTAAAATGTATCCATCGCTATCGATGAAGAATCCAGATCCTGTTCCGCCACCAGTTAATGAACGTGTTTGGATAGAAACTACAGAAGGCAAAACACGTTGCGCAGTTCCTGCGACAGAATCTGGTGCTCTTTCGATTGTGCTTGTCGAAGAAACAAGATTGACACGATTAAAGATTGAGGCACCTGATGCGTTGACTCCCAAAATTCCCCCAGCAGCGCCAGCTAAAACCGCGATCAGGGCAACGCTTCCTTTGGAGGTTTTGGATGCGGTGTTTGCTTGCCACCAAGGAGCGGTTACAGGGGCGGATTTTTTACGAGGAAAGATCATGGCGCTATCTTGCTATAACTTCGTTGCAATCAATAAACCATCACCGACTGGGATCAATGAACTCACCCAATGGTCTGTGTCATTCTTAATGATTTTCCCAGCATCACGAAGTGCAACGGTGCGTGGATCGCGCTGGGCGGCATCGCACACCTTGCCTCCGCCGTAATAGTTATCGATCACAAGCGCTCCACCACTTCGCAAAATGCGGTGCGCTTCATTGATTACATAACTGAGATCTTCAGGGTTATGTCGTAAAACCACTAAATCGTAAGCACGATCAGTCAACTTTGAGATCACATCAAGAACAGAGTTAGTAATGAGGCGATATCTACTTTGAGCAATATCAGCCTCTGAAAATGCAAGTTTTGCTATTTGAGAATGTTCCATCTCATCATCAATTGAAGTCAGCGTTCCGCTAGGCAACATTCCATCAAACAACCACAGGCTGCCAACTCCTGAACCAGTGCCTACTTCAACTACTGATTGTGCCTTTAAGGTTGATGCTAAATATTTAAGGAATGCACCAGCCCCTGGAGTCGTATCTACAGTGCCTAGCTCGACACCACGTGCACGAGCTTGAGATTTAAAGTAATCCTCAGCGATGAAATTTTCAGCAAAGGTATGTGGATCTACTCTCATGATAGGGAGGTAATCCATTCTGTAAGAAGGCGTACTCCAAACCCGGTACCACCCTTTGAATTTTCACCTGCATCAACTTCGCTACGAGCAGTTCCTGCAATATCCAAGTGAACCCAACGTCGAGTTGAAGTGAAGTTTTCTAAAAATAGCGCCGCTGTTACAGAGCCTGCTGAGAACTTTCCTTTATCTGCCGTGTGGTTGAAATCTGCAATCTCACTTCTTAACGCCTCTTTGTAATCATCAACTAATGGCATGTGCCAAACGCGATCACCTGTTGCCTCGCCCGCCTTTGAAAGCTGTGCAGCTAGCGTGTTGTCACGTGTGTACATCGCTGCGTATTGACGACCCAAACCAAGGGTTGCTGCACCTGTAAGCGTTGCAATATCAACTAAATAATCTGGATCTAGATGAGCATCTGCATACGCCAAACCATCGGCCAAAACTAAACGTCCTTCAGCATCGGTGTTAATAACTTCAACTGTTGTTCCGCCGTAATGCTTAATCACATCGCTGGGACGTTGGGCGGTAGCTGAAATAGCGTTTTCAGCCATCATCATGAGCGCAGTAACGCGCACATTTGGCTGTAATTGTTCTAGGGCGGTCAAAGTTCCAAGAATTGCTGCAGCGCCAGCCATATCGCTCTTCATCGCCATCATGGTGTCGTATGGACGCTTGAGTGAAACTCCACCAGTATCAAAGGTAATTCCCTTGCCCACTAAAACAATGTGTGGCAGCGCTTTTGCAGATTTCTTCTTTGATTTAGGTTGGTAAGAAACTTGAATCATGCGAGGACCAGGCTTTGGAGATGAACCACCGACAGCTCTTAGGCCACCAAACTCTTTCAGTGCAGCTCCTGCAAAGATTTCTACCGATAGCCCGGTGCCCTTTGCAAACTCTTCTGCTTGCTTACCCATCCAGGCTGGAGTCTTGATATTTGCGGGCGTGTGGATTAAATCTCGTGTGCGACACACTGCCTGTGCAATTGAAGCAGCATCCTTGATTGCTTGTGCATCTTTACTTGCTACAAAGATTGTTGGCTCTTCTTTTTTCTTGTCAGTCTTGAGGTTCCAGACCCATGCGCCTAAAGCAATTGAAATCGCATGTGATTTAACCTCAGTAACTACGCATGCAGAAAACACAGTTGCATTCTTGCCGCGCACTTTACGCCCAACGGCTGCACCCGCTAATCGTGCTGCAGATCCGCTTTGGTCACCAACTCCAACTAGAAAAATTCGATCTGTTTGAGAATCTGGTGCGCTAACTGGGATTTCAAATAATTCTCCTGCTTTTCCTGTTGGCGAAAAGAAAGTTAACTCATCAACCAGATTGAGTTCAAAGTATTTTTCAACCTCTGCAGCAAATGAGCCTACAAACTCGAAATCGCCATCGGTATTTTTGATAAACCCGAGGGCGATTGAATGTGCGCTTGCAGCCTTTGAAATCTCAAAGGGCGCATACTGTGGCAGAGCTGACATGATCGGTAAGGCTAGTGCCTTTAAATGAAAATTACTTCTTAACGAGAGCTACAGCGGCATGTAAAGCTGCGCTGAGATTATTTGCTTCTTCGGCGTTCATTTCGACGACCAAGCGTCCGCCACCTTCAAGAGGGATGCGCATCACCAATGAGCGCGCTTCCTTTGTAACCTCCATTGGACCATCACCAGTGCGGGGTTTCATGGCTGCCATGTGGAGACTCCTCTAAATCGTTGGTACCGCTATGTGTAAAGCAAGGGGGTAAGTATCTCGCACAAAGCGGTGATGTGCGAAATCGAGATTGGGCTTAAATGCCCAGAATCGCGCTCAATCGGCTCCTGCCCTGGCGAATAATCGCCTCAACAGAGCGTTCGGGAACGCCAAGAAGTGATGCAATATCGGCGGCGCTCATGGATTTTAAATAATGCATGGTCAAGATAATCCGCTCCTCCTCAGGCAAAGAAGCTATGGCTTGCGCCAAAGTTTGCGGTTGCTTGCCCATGAGGCAACTTTACTTCCTTTGTTGCAACTGGCGGCGTAACGCCGAGAGCGAGATGCGCACACCAGCGTATAAACCTGGAGCGATAAGTAGGAATATCGCTCGCGGAGCAAGAATCTCTTCAGACCAATCGAAACGTGTTGAATTCTCAGAAAGAGCTGTTAACTCAAATCGTCCGGTTCCTTTGATGATTGCCCCGGTATGAACTACATCGCAGATTGTTGGAGGATTCCAGGAGGTTACCGTCATGTGATCCATGATCCCTAACTTTCCGATTCCGGTAAATGCTGCGATCGACGTTCCAACACCCTCGCGAATATCAGATGTAACTTCTACAGTTGTTTGCAACATCCAGTCACTTTGTGACTCCCAATCAGCAAGTGCTGCCCACACTTTTTCAATAGGAACATCAATTACAAGGCTCATCGCTATGTGGTTACTTCTCATGCGCCGCAAGCCTTTAGTGCCTCATCAACTGTTGTTGTCCACTGAACAATTTCGCGCATTCCTGGTTTGATGAATTTTTCATCTTCTAGGTGAATGATTAATTCATGTAGTGGTGCATAAATTCCAAATGGATCCAGAATAACAACAGGCTTTGTGTGGAACTTCAAATAGTGTCCGACCCAAATTTCAAAGAACTCTTCAAGGGTTCCGGCTCCTCCTGGCAAAGTGATAAAGGCATCTGAAATATCGGTGATCATGTGCTTTCGCTGACCCATAGTTTCAACGATGTGAAGTTCATCATTGTCATGATCTGCAAATTCAATATCTACAAGGGCTTGCGGAATAACTCCAACCGTTCTTCCTTTGGCATCTCTGGCGCCCCTGGAGACCGCACCCATCATCGAAATATGGCCACCACCGGTGACTAACTCATTGGAGGATTCAGCTATCCCCTTGCCTAAATCGTAAGCAAGCTCTACATACTTGTTATCAATCGTGGGTGATGATGAACAAAAGACGGCAATACGCATGCGGCTAACAATAGAGGCTAGGCTTAGGACATGACGACCATCGCATCTGGCCACGGAATCGCAACAATCTCGAGGGGAACAACCCTTGATGTGTGGTTCCCTGCTCCCGCATTGGCTCCACTTTCAGGATCGGCACCAGCGGAGTTAACCGCTCTTGTTGGTAGTGACGATGCACGTGGAGTTACACGCGAAGTAGTCAGTGTTGAAATTGATATTACTAAAGCTCCAGCACATGCTGCAGATGCTTATTTGCGATTACATTTGTTGTCGCATCGCCTCGTTAAGCCACACGGGCTGGCACTTGATGGAATCTTCGGAATCTTAAGCAATGTTGTTTGGACATCTGTTGGACCCTGTGCGGCTGAAGGTTTTGAATTAACACGTGCGCGCTTAAAAGCAGCTCATGGTCATGTCAGTGTTTATAGCGTCGATAAGTTTCCACGAATGGTTGATTATGTAATTCCATCTGGCGTACGAATTGCTGACGCAGATCGTGTTCGCCTTGGTGCACATCTTGCTTCTGGAACAACTGTTATGCATGAAGGATTTGTTAACTTCAACGCAGGAACTCTTGGCACATCGATGGTTGAAGGAAGAATCTCTGCCGGTGTAATAGTTGGTGATGGAACCGATGTTGGCGGCGGTGCATCAATCATGGGAACACTTAGCGGTGGTGGAAAAGAAGTTATCTCAATCGGCGAAAAGTGTTTATTGGGTGCAAACTCTGGACTAGGTATTTCCCTAGGTGATAACTGCGTTATTGAAGCAGGTACGTACATCACCGCAGCTGCAAAGGTTAAATTGCCAGATGGTGAGGTAGTAAAGGCTGGAAAACTCTCTGGTGCAAGCAACTTACTATTTCGACGAAACTCTTTAGATGGTTCCCTTGAAGTTGTTTTACGGACTGGGAGTTGGGGTGGGCTCAACAGCGTTCTGCACGCCAACTAAATCAAAGTAGGCAGATGGAATTCTTGTTCGGCTTCTAAAGGTTTCACCACGCAAGCTCTTTTGTACACCGGTACTTGAAGTTGCCCGAATCATTGCAACTGTTCCGCTCTCATTCTTAGACACAACCTCTAAAGAAACTACATCTGGCAGGGCAAAGGCCAGCGCTACTGAAGCCTGAGTTAGCGAACGTTTCCATGTATAAAAGTTTGGGTTTAGCTTTGGATCTTGACTTCCGGGATCTGCAACTATCTGCGTGTAATTTCGCTCGCTACCCCATGCATTCAAGGCTGTTTCCGTTAAACCACCAGTAGAGCTTCCAAAGTAGGCAGAGATCGGCAGATTGTTTTGGGTCAATGTTAATCCTGCTGTATTTGTAACCGCTGCTTTCCAAAACTTCCCCCAGCCCTTTTCCACCTCTTTGGCAAAACCAAGGAACTTCTGATCCGATATTTCACCGTATAAATCACAGTCACAAGCAGACCTATATATTCCTGCCTTGCTTATGGCATAGGTGCGAGATGCAATCGCTTGAGCCTCTAGTGCAGCAGCTGGCCACGATGAAGGCACCTCGCTAACTCCCCACAAGTACTCATCCGCTAATCGGACTGAGTTAGTAATTTCGAGTCGGTATCCCAAAGTAGATGCCTTCACCGCTCTGAACTGCATCTGACCATGTCTATATCGGGCGGTGGTGTTTGATTGTCGAAGTGAAACGACCGCTTCAGCTCCTGCCAAGTAACGGGTTCCACTCCATCTAACTGTAAAAATCCTGTTACGTGGCAGGCTCATAACCTGTTTGCC
>JBDLUF010000014.1:0-16522 GCA_039805445.1 Actinomycetota bacterium
CGTTAAGGACACAGTTGCTAAGGGTGGCCACGTTTTGTTCGTTGGAACAAAGAAGCAAGCACACATGCCAATCATCAATCACGCAGCACGCGTTGGAATGCCAACAGTGACTGAGCGTTGGTTGGGCGGAATGCTTACTAACTTCCCAACTGTTTACAAGCGTATTCAGCGCCTCAAGGAGCTAGAAGCTCTGGAAGAGAAGAACGATCTACTTCTAACAAAGAAGGAGCTTCTTGTTCTACGTCGCGAACGCGAAAAACTATTTAAGAACCTTGACGGTATCCGCAACATGACCAAGCTGCCTTCAGCGATTTGGGTTGTAGATACAAAGAAGGAGCACCTAGCGGTTCAGGAAGCTAAGAAGCTTGGCATTCCAGTTATCGCAATCTTGGATACAAACTGCGATCCAGATGAGGTCGATTACAAGATTCCAGGTAACGATGATGCAATCCGCTCAATCGACTTGCTGACTCGCGTTATCACCGATGCAATTGCAGCTGGCCTCAAGGCACGTTCTGCAAATGTTAAGGAAGAAGCAAAGTCAGATGCACCAGCAGCAGTTGCTGCAGGAGAGCCATTGGCTGACTGGGAGAAGGAAATTCTCGACGGTTCAGCACCAGCACCAACAACACCGGAGGCATAAATTGGCTAACTACACAGCTGAAGATGTAAAGAAGCTTCGCGAAGCAACTGCAGCAGGAATGCTCGATTGCAAGAAGGCTTTAGATGAGGCAGATGGCGACTACAACAAGGCGCTAGACATCATTCGCGTAAAGGGTCTTAAGGGCATCACAAAGCGCGAGGGTCGTCTGACTTCAAATGGTGCAGTTGTTGCAAAGGTCGAGGGCAACCTTGGCGTAATGCTAGAACTGAACTGCGAAACAGATTTCGTTGCAAAGGGTGAACGCTTCGTTGCTCTTGCAGAAGAGCTACTTGCTCACCTACAAAATGCACAGTCTGCTTCTCTAGAAGCATTTTTGTCATCAACAATGGCTAACGGCAACACCGTTCAGGCAACAGTTGATGAGGCAAATGCAACTATGGGCGAGAAGATTGAAGTTCGTCGCATTGCGGTGATCAAGGATTCACCAGTTGGAATTTATCTGCACCGTACAAGCCCAGATCTACCACCACAGGTTGGTGTATTAGTTGAACTTGTTAAGGATGCAGCTGAAGTTGGTAAGGACATCGCACAGCACATTGCAGCATTTGCTCCGCAGTTTGTTAATCGCGAGGATGTTCCAGCTGAATTAATCGAAAACGAGCGCCGTATCGCAGAAGAGACAGCGCGCGAAGAGGGTAAGCCTGAGGCTTCACTATCAAAGATCATCGAAGGCCGTGTGACAGGTTTTGTTAAGGAAGTTTCCTTGATCGAGCAGTCATTCGCTAAGGATGCAAAGAAGACTGTAAAGCAGATCCTCGATGAGGCAGGAACGGCTGTTAAGGCCTTCCATCGCTTCCGCGTGGGTCAATAAGTAGTAGGTCGGATCGCTTAGACTTAGTACAACGAACAATCATTAGAAGGTAAGGAGCACTCATGCCCGGTACAAGAGGAACGTATCGGAGGGTGCTCCTTAAACTTTCTGGAGAAGTTTTTGGTGGAGAGAAAGGCATCGGTGTTGATCCCGATGTTGTTCAAGATATTGCACGACAAATCGCCGATGTAGCTCGTACTGGAGTTCAGGTCGCGATCGTTGTTGGTGGAGGTAATTACTTCCGCGGAGCAGAGCTTTCACAGCGCGGTATGGATCGCTCTCGCGCTGACTACATGGGAATGCTTGGAACGGTCATGAACTGTTTAGCGCTTCAGGATTTTCTAGAAAAAGAGGGTGTTGGAACTCGCGTCCAAACCGCCATCACAATGGGTCAGGTTGCAGAGCCATATATTCCTCTGCGCGCAATTCGTCACCTTGAAAAGGGTCGCGTTGTAATTTTCGGTGCAGGTGCAGGAATGCCATTCTTCACAACAGACACAGTCTCGGCCCAACGCGCACTTGAAATTGGCGCAGAAGCTTTGCTTCTTGCAAAGAGCGGTGTCGATGGTGTGTACAGCGCAGATCCAAAGAAGGATCCAAGTGCAACAAAGTACGACACCATCACCTATAACGAGGTTTTGTCTAAGTCCCTAGCCGTTGCAGATGCTGCAGCCTTTGCTTTGTGTCGTGAAAACAAGTTACCAATCGTTGTCTTTGATTTAATGAAAAATGGAAATATCGGTCGTGCAGTTCGTGGCGAAGTAATTGGAACTCTCGTCGCATAAGCGATGAGAATGAAGTACACAGCGGTTAGAGGAGCAAAACCATGGCAGATGTAGCAAGCGCCCTGAAGGACGCTGAAACCAAGATGAACAAAGCGGTTGAGGTTGCAAAGGATGATTTTGCAACGATCCGCACAGGTCGCGCTCATCCATCACTGTTTAACAAGGTCATGGTCGATTACTACGGCACCTATACAGCGCTTTCACAATTAGCAACGATTCAAGTTCCAGAAGCACGCATGGCCTTGATCTCTCCCTTTGATAAGGGTGCAATGGCATCTATTGAAAAAGCGATTCGCGAATCAGATTTAGGCGTAAATCCTGGCAATGATGGAACAGTTATTCGCGTTAACTTCCCACAACTTACCGAAGAGCGCCGCAAGGAGTACATCAAAGTTGTGAAGACCAAGGCCGAGGATTCAAAGATTTCAATGCGCAATATCCGTCGTGCTGCAAAAGAGGCGATGGAGAAGTTGGAAAAAGATGGCGATATTGGAAAAGATGATCTAGCACGTGGTGAAAAAGAGTTAGAAAAAATCACAGCTGATCATGTTGCAAAGATTGATGAGCTGCTCAAGCACAAAGAGGTCGAACTCCTAGAGGTATAGGGGCACTCTTATGTCAGATCTGCACTCGATCAACGAAGCGATCAATAAAAAGGCTGGGCGAAAGCTACTTCCTTCTATTGCTGTGGGCTTGTCTTTATTGACTTTGGTGTGGTTCTCACTTTCATTTCAGCGCGAAATTTTCGCAATCGTTGTTGCCGTTGCAGTGATTTTAGGTGTGCGCGAATTAGTGCGTGCTTTCTCTGCGCGAGGAATCGTAATTTCATTTAACGGACTTACCTTGGCAGCTATTGGTCTGTCATATGCGGCGTGGGTCGGGGGAGTTGCCGGACTTGCCGTTGCTACAGCGATTGCATTTCCACTGTTACTTATTCGTGCACTGTTGCAAGGCCCAGAAGGTTTTGTAGCAAAAGCAACCGCCACAACCTTTGGGTTGCTCTACCTACCTTTCTTAGCCGGCTTTTTAATTCTGTTGGCACGACCAAGTACAGGTTTCCAACGTGTCATGACCTTTGTGGTTTTGGTTGGATGCAATGACACCTTTGGATACATCGTTGGTGTTCTACTTGGAAAACATCCACTAGTTCCAAAGATTTCTCCTAAGAAAACATGGGAAGGACTTGCTGGTTCATTGATTTTCACCATGATCGGTGGCGCTTTAGCCTTTGAATACATCATGGATATGCACTGGTGGATCGGGATCATCGTTGGATTAATGATTGTTTTCACCGCTACTTGTGGAGATCTCATTGAAAGCGCCATGAAGCGTGATTTAAGTTTGAAGGATATGGGCACCTTGTTGCCTGGACATGGCGGAATGTTGGATCGCTTGGATTCAGTAGTTTTGTCATCTCCTGCAATGTGGCTCGCCCTTGAACTTGTGAAGCACTTCTTATGAGCGGCAAAGTGCCTGAGATCAACCTTGTTTTTGATGAGCCGGTTCAGCGAAAGAAAGCTCCCAAGCATCTAGCTGATTTCTCACCTGCCGATCGAAAGGCCTTTGCAAAAGAGCTTGGCTTCCAACCTTTCCGTGCAAGCCAGGTTGCTAACCATTACTTCTCGCACCTTTCAAACAACCCTGAAGAGTGGACCGATATTCCGGCAGCAGAGCGTCAAGCGATTGCTGATGCATTGACCCCAAAGATGATTCAACTTGTTACGACTCGTACAACAGATAACGGTATGACGCGTAAAGATTTGTGGAAGTTGCACGATGGCGTGCTTGTTGAGAGCGTCTTAATGCGTTACACCGATCGTGTAACTGTGTGTATTTCATCCCAAGCAGGATGTGGAATGAACTGCCCATTCTGTGCAACAGGGCAAGCCGGCTTAACTCGCAACTTGTCAGCTGCTGAAATCACCGATCAAATTGTTGCTGCAGCACGAGCATGTGCCAATGGTGAACTACCTGGAGGTCCTGCTCGACTTTCAAATATAGTTTTTATGGGAATGGGCGAACCGCTTGCAAACTACAACGCAGTTGTGCGTACCCTACGTAACATCACAGATCCCAATCCAGATGGATTAGGAATTAGTGCGCGTTCGGTCACCGTTTCAACCGTTGGATTAGTCAATGGAATTGAAAAGTTAATGGATGAAGGAATCAACTGCACTTTGGCGGTTTCTCTTCACACGCCAGATGATGAGCTGCGAGACACCTTGGTTCCCATTAACAATCGTTTTAACATCCGAGAAGTCCTTACCGCCGCAGATGCCTACGAGAAGAAAACAGGGCGTCGATACTCAATCGAGTACGCATTGATCCGCGACATTAATGATCAATCCTGGCGCTCAGATTTACTGGGTCGCCTACTGAAAAACCGCAATGCACATGTGAATTTGATTCCACTCAACCCAACCCCAGGTTCAAAGTGGACCGCATCTCGTCGCGAAGATGAGGCTGAGTTTGTTCGAATTCTGGAAAGCTACGGAGTCCCTGTAACTGTTCGTGATACTCGTGGTCGTGAAATCGATGGGGCATGTGGCCAGTTAGCGGCTGCGGAAAAAGGCAAGCCGGTCGCTTAAATTGTGACTAGTTAGATCTGGGGCTAATTGCTAGGCTCTGGAACATGAAAAAGCTCAGTAACTTCATCAATGGCAAATCAGTTGATTCAACTTCAGGTGAGACAACAACTTTAATCAATCCTGCAACTGGACAACCCTTTGCAACCGCCCCTAAATCAAACGCTGCAGATATTGATGCAGCCTTCAAGGCAGCAAGTGATGCATTTGTAGATTGGCGCGATTCAACTCCATCACAACGCCAACGTGCACTCTTGAAGATTGCAGATGCCATTGAAGAACGAGCTGATGAAGTAATCGCCATTGAAGTTGAAAACACTGGCAAGCCAGTCTCACTGACAACATCGGAAGAAGTTCCACCGATGGTTGATCAAATTCGTTTCTTTGCAGGTGCTGCTCGAAATCTAGAAGGAAAGTCTGCTGGTGAGTACATGCCAGGAATGACATCGATGATTCGCCGCGAACCTGTTGGTGTAATCGGTCAAGTAACACCTTGGAACTATCCAATGATGATGGCGGTCTGGAAGTGGGCACCAGCAATTGCCGCCGGTAACACCGTTGTTCTTAAGCCAAGTGATACAACTCCAGCATCTACTGTCTGGATGGCCAATTTAATGTCAGAGTTTTTGCCCGCAGGTGTTTTCAACGTTGTATGTGGCGAGCGCGAAACCGGTGCATCACTTGTTAATCACACACGTCCTGACATGGTTTCAATTACCGGATCAGTTGGCGCAGGAATCCAAGTTGCAGAATCTGCCGCTAAGCAGGTTAAGCGTGTACACCTTGAACTAGGCGGAAAGGCACCGGTTGTTGTATTTGCCGATGCTGATTTAGCAGCAGCAGCTGAAGCGATTGCGATCGCTGGATACTTCAATGCGGGTCAAGATTGCACCGCAGCAACTCGCGTCATTGTTCAGGACTCTGTTTATGATGATTTTGTCGCGATGCTGACTGAGCAAGCTAAGGGGATCGCACTTGGCGCACCTCATGATGATGATGTCTTTTTAGGGCCGGTTAACAACAGCAATCAATTGGCACGGGTGAGCGACCTGCTCTCACGGGTACCCGACCACGCCTCTGTCATGACCGGCGGATCTGCCCTTGATCGCCCAGGTTTCTTCTTCCCAGCCACCGTTGTTGCAGGACTTCGCCAGGAAGATGAGCTGATCCAAAAGGAGATCTTCGGGCCTGTCATCACCGTTCAGAAGTTCAGCGATGAAGCCCAGGCGGTTTCCATGGCCAATGGTGTGGATTATGGATTGGCATCAAGCGTCTGGACCGCCAACCATGGAACTGCGATGCGGATGGCAAAGGCCTTTGATTTTGGCTGCGTCTGGATCAACACCCACATTCCGCTAGTAGCCGAGATGCCACATGGCGGCTTCAAGCGTTCCGGTTATGGCAAGGATCTCTCAGGATATGGCTTTGAGGATTACACGCGAATCAAGCATGTGATGACTAATCTGGGGGCGTAGTATTTCCCCCTGTTGGAGCACTTGCCCCAACACTTTCCATCAATCCACTACCCACAGAAAGCTTGAGGCTCGGTAATCCGACAACTAGCTTGTGCTTAATCCTTAAGGAGTAAATCAGTATGTCAAAAGAAAGTTCACTCTCACCGGAAGCCCGATCAATCATCGGTGCAATGGTTTCACGTCGTGCAGTTCTTGCAGGCGCAGGTGGTTTAGGTGCAGCAGGGTTACTTGCTGCGTGCGGCGGAGGTTCAGACTCTGCAGATAGTGCGAATAGTGTTCGCTGGGGCAACTGGCCTTTGTACCTTGATTACGATGAGGAAACAAAAAAGTACCCAACACTTGATAAGTTCTCAGAGGCTACTGGAATTAAGGCTGAGTACTTTGAAGATTACAACGATAACGATGAGTTCTACGGAAAAGTTCAAGCGCAACTCAAGCTTGGCGAGGATATTGGTTACGACCTAGTAACACCTACAGACTGGATGGCAGCTCGCTGGATCCGTCTTGGTTACACACAAAAGTTTGATGTAGCAAATATTCCAAACAAGTCAAATATTCTTGATTCATTAGCAGCACCTTCATTTGATTCAACCCGTGAGCATTCATTGACATGGCAAGGCATCATGTCTGGTTTCGGTTGGAACACTGAAAAGAATCCAAAGGGTATCCGCACTCTAGATGAACTCTTTGCTCCTCAGAACAAGGGAAAGATCGTAGTTCTCTCTGAAATGCGCGACACCATCGGAATCATCTTGTTATCTCAGGGTGTAAATCTCCAGACAGTAACTGAAGATCAGTTTATGAACGCAGTCGATTTCATGTCGAAGAAGATTGCTGATGGGTGGATCCGTGGCGTGAAGGGCAATGAATACGCTGAAGATCTGACATCAGGTGATGCAACAGCTGTTATTGGCTGGTCGGGCGACATGTTCATCTTGAAGGCTGAAAATGAAGGCAAGTTTGACTTTGCTCTTCCAGAATCAGGCGGAACAATTTCAGGAGATAACTTGATGATTCCTTCAACTGCATCTGCTGAAGGTAAGGCCAATGCTGAGAAGCTCATCAACTTCTACTACGACCCAGCTATTGCTGCTGAGGTTGCGGCCTACGTTAACTATGTATGTCCAGTAAAGGGTGCTCAAGAGGAGATGGAGAAGATTGATCCAGATCTAGCAAGCAGCCCATTCATCTTCCCAGATGCAGCTATGTCTTCAAAGCTCAATGTCTTCCGTTCACTAACTCCTGCAGAAGAAACTGCATGGAGCGAAGCGTTCCAGAAGGCCGCCGGCAACTAGTGGCAGACGTTTCATCTGCAACGCGTGGAGACCTTCGTCTTACGCGTATCACCAAGACATATGGAGATTTCACCGCGGTTAATGATTTGTCATTAACAATTCCTGAGGGTTCATTCTTTGCATTACTTGGACCCTCAGGATGCGGCAAGACAACAACCTTGCGAATGATTGCAGGGTTGGAAGAGCCAAATGCTGGAAGTATTCACTTAGGTTCAACTGATATCACGACCAAGCGTCCTTATCAGCGCCCGATTAATACTGTCTTTCAGAACTATGCATTGTTTCCTCATCTAACAATCTTTGAAAACATTGCATTTGGGCTTCGTCGACGTGGAATCAAAAATGTTGATGCAGATGTAAATAAAGTCCTAGATCTTGTTGAACTTCCACATCTTGCGCAGCGCAAACCAACACAACTTTCAGGAGGACAGCAACAGCGAATCGCCTTAGCGCGCGCCATTGTGAACCGCCCTGCACTGTTGCTTTTGGATGAGCCATTGGGTGCACTTGATCTCAAACTTCGTCGTCAGATGCAGATTGAGCTCAAGTGGATCCAGCGCGAGGTAGGTCTTACCTTCGTTCACGTTACCCATGATCAGGAAGAGGCCATGACTATGGCTGACACCATCGCGGTCATGAATGAGGGAGAGATCGAACAAATGGGATCTCCTGCAGATTTGTATGACAATCCCGAGACCGCATTTGTCGCTAACTTCTTAGGTCAATCTAATTTGATCAAGGGTCGTATCGAAGGTTCTGATGGCGATAACTTAGTTGTCGATCTCTTTGGTCAAAAGATTGCAATGCCTAAGAAGCGTTCACACGCAGTTGATAACTCAATTTATGCCGGTATTCGCCCGGAAAAATTCCGCATTTCATTGGTTGGAACACCTACTCGTGGAAATATCTTGACCGGTGGTCACATCGAGGATGTTTCATACATTGGTGTTTCAACTCAGTATCAGGTTTTGATGCCATGGGGACAAGAGCTCATGGTCTTCGAACAAAATGATGATGGAGTCGCACCATTTGATAAGGGTGATGAGGTTGTAATTTCTTGGGAACCTAACTTCACCTTTGCACTTCGCGGAGATGAGGATGCTGAAGCTGGCACAGAGGTTATACCCGAGGATCTCGACGAGGAATGAGAATGTCCTTGTCTAAGGTGAAGTTGCCATACCTGCTTTTGCTACCAGGCTTTCTCTTTCTCTTTACCTTTTTCATTTTGCCTATCGTTAACCTTGCACAGACATCTACTCAGACACCAATAGCCAATGGAGACACTGGCCAGTACGAGCAAACTCTACGTTTCTCAAACTACATCGATGCTTTTACTGAAAATCAGGAACAGTTTGCGCGCTCCTTCATCTATGCACTGTGCGCAACTGTTTTAGCTTTAGCGATTGCGTATCCACTTGCCTACGCAATCGCCTTTAAAGCCGGCAGATTAAAGAACTTTTTACTGGTGCTAGTTGTTGCACCGTTTTTTGTTTCATTTTTGCTCAGAACCGTTGCGTGGAAACAAATACTTGGTGAAGAAGGTTTTGTTGTTCCCGGGCTTCGAACTTTTGGAATAATTAGTGAAAGTACAACCCTGACTTCGACCTCATTTGCGGTAATCATGGGCATGACGTACAACTTCTTACCATTTATGACCTTGCCGCTTTACGCATCCCTAGAACGTATCGATCCACGCACTATGGAGGCATCAGGTGATCTCTATGCCAATGGTCTAACTACCTTCCGAAAGGTGACTCTGCCTTTATCAATGCCAGGAGTAGTTGCCGGAACGCTGTTGACCTTTATTCCCGCAGCTGGTGATTACGTCAACGCCGCGATTTTGGGCTCACCAAATACCAAGATGATTGGAAATGTGATCGAGTCGCGGTACTTCAAGATCGTGGATTACCCAACTGCAGCGGCACTTTCCTTCACTTTGATGGCAGCGATTTTGATCCTAGTAACGATCTACATTCGCAAAGCTGGAACGGAGGAGCTGGTATGACGCACAGTGCAAAGCAAAAAGATGCATCTATCCCAACTATTCCGCTCAACGCTCGAATCTCTCGTTGGTTTGGTCGCAACTTAATTCGTATTTACGCAGTATTTGGTTTTACTTACCTGTTCATTCCAGTGGCGTACACATTCGCCTTCTCATTTAATGATTCAGGTAAGTCCAATCTGGTGTGGAAGGGTTTCACCTTAGATAACTGGAAGAATCCATGTGGTGCACCAGAGGTATGTGAGGCGCTGGGTAACTCAATCAAGATTGGTCTGATCGCAACAGTATTTTCAACGATTCTTGGAACAATGATTGCCTTTGCAATTGGCCGATATGCTTTCAAGGGTCGCTCATCCTCAAACCTTTTAATCTTCTTACCTATGGCAACACCAGAAATCGTCCTAGGTGCCTCATTGCTATCGCTGTTTTTAGTATTTCAAATTAACCCTGGTTTCTGGCCAACAGTTATTGCACACGTCATGTTCTGTATCTCTTTTGTCGTGGTGACGGTAAAGGCTCGTATCGCCTCATTAGATCCTCGTTTGGAACAAGCAGCGATGGATTTATATGCCAACGAACTCGAAACCTTTAGAAAGGTGACCTTGCCATTGGTAGCACCTGGTATCGCAGGAGCTGCTCTGCTGGCATTTAGCTTGTCCTTTGATGATTTCATTATTACCAACTTTAACTCGGGAACGCTGAAGACCTTCCCTGAGTTTGTTTACACATCTGCTGCCAGAGGTATTCCAGCACAAGCAAATGTGATCGGTTCAGCTATGTTCTTCTTGGCTTTAATCATTGTTATTGCAGGACAGTTTGTTGGTAAAAAAGTAAAGGTTGCTAAGTGACCAATCACGGCAATATGTATGGACCTAGCTTTACCTTTTTAGGTATTCCTGCATGTGATCTTGATGATCCAGCTACTTACAAGGGTGCCGATGTCATCATTGTTGGCGCACCTATTGATAGTGGAACATCCCATAGATCAGGTGCGAAGTTTGGGCCACAAGCAATTCGCGGGGGAGATTACCTTCCACATGATGGCTCTCGACCACACCTAGCTTTACGTACCGATGGATTAAAGGATCTGAAGGTTTTTGATGCAGGCGATCTCATGATGCCTGGTGGAGATTTAGTTGCATCCCTTGCTGTTCTTAAGGATGCAACAGAGAAAATTTCCCGTGCAGGGATAATCCCGGTCATTCTGGGAGGCGATCACTCGATTGCATCGGCAGATGTTGCTGGAATTGCGACCCATCGCGGCATGGGTTCAGTATCGATGATTCACTTTGATGCGCATGCCGATACAGGCGAAGATCAATTCGGCGCACTTGTTGGACACGGAACTCCAATGCGAAATTTGATCAACAATGGTTTTGTGCGCGGTGATCGTTTCTTGCAACTCGGTCTGCGCGGATATTGGCCAGAGGATGCAACCCTTAATTGGATGCGCGATCAAGGCATGCGTTCCTATGAAATGACAGAGATTCACAACCGCGGATTAAAAGCTGTTCTCGATGAATCTTTTGCAACGCTCACCGATGGTTGCGATGGAGTTTTCCTATCTGTTGATATTGATGTTGTAGATCCCGGAATGGCTCCAGGTACCGGAACTCCTGAACCAGGTGGAATGACAAGCCGAGAGTTACTAGAGGCGGTGCGCAGAATTTGTCTCGAACTACCAGTAGTCGGAATCGATGTAGTTGAGGTTGCACCACCATTTGATTCAGCAGATATCACAGCGATCTTGGCTAATCGTGTTGTTCTCGAAGCTCTGAGCGCAATCGCAAAGCGCCGCAATGGCAGCCCATACTCAGCAACTCAGAACCTTCTCGATCGATAAGTGTAGTTTTCTAAGGTGTCAGCGGTATCGTGCATACTCAGATGCAACTTCTCACGATAGGTAATTAATGGAACTTCTTGGAATCCTGGCCTTTGTTGTTGCGCTGCTTTTTTCTGTCATGGTCCACGAGTTTGGCCATTACATAACCGCTCGCAAATTTGGAATGCGGATCTCTGAGTTTTTCTTGGGGTTTGGTAAGCGAATCTGGTCCTTCCAGCGTGGAGAAACTGAGTTTGGCTTGAAGGCGATTCCTGCCGGAGGCTACTGCAAGATCGAAGGCATGGCTCCTAATGATGAGATGCCTGAAGGTGAAGAGGGACGTGCTTTTTATAAAGCATCATCTGCAAAGAAGTTAATTGTTTTGGGTGCGGGATCCTTTCTTCACTTTGTTTTAGGTTTCCTACTTCTGTTTTTACTATTTGTTGGAATCGGTACCAATCAAGTTCTTCCTGTCATTAGCGAGGTTGTTTCCAACTCAGCGGCACAAGCGGCGGGAATTCAGCCAGGCGATGAAATAGTCGCAATTAATGGCAAGAAGGTCACAGAGTGGTACAAAGATGTTGAAGCGATTCGTCAATCTCAGGGCGCTGAGCTCACCCTTGATCTCAATAGAGATGGTGAGCTATTAACAATTGTTACTAATGCACGGTTAACCGATGTTGATGGCACCAAGAGATATGTATTGGGAATTATCAATGATGTTGGATTGAAACGCTCCAGTGTTTTGTTGTCAGTGAAAAACTCAGCCATTGTTACAAAGAGCTTCCTGACTGAAAGTGTTAAATCACTTGCCAAACTGCCTGAGAAAGTTCCGGCACTATGGGGAGCCACGGTTCGTGGAGAAGAACGCGATGCCAATGGTTTAGTAGGTGTGGTAGGTGTAGCTCGTGTTTCTGGCCAAGCTGTAGGCAGTGACACATTAACTCCCATGGAGCGTTTAGCAACCTTTGTCTTGATTGTTGCAAGCCTTAATATCTTTGTTGGAATCTTTAATCTACTTCCAATTCTTCCTCTCGATGGAGGACATATGGCGGTTGCTATCGCCGATGAGATCCGCGCCTTCTTTGCACGTTTGCGCGGACGTCCGCGTCCTGCACCTATCGATGTCACTGTTCTAACCCCAATAACAATGGTTGTTTTTGTTGTTTTGGCAACACTTACCCTGCTTCTCTTGGTGGCAGATGTGATTAATCCGGTAACCCTCAATCTTTAAGCAGGCTAGTTCGGCTCTAATTCGGCAGAATTTGCCCATGTAGTGCAGAATAAAGCCATGGTTGATCTCGGAATTCCAAGCGCACCACCTCCAACGCTGCATCCACGTCGCAAGACTCGTCAGCTCAAGGTTGGATCAGTTGGTGTTGGAAGCGAGTCACAGGTTTCTGTTCAATCGATGTGTACAACGCTGACAGCAGATGTCAATGCAACCCTTCAGCAGATCGCAGAGCTAACCGCATCTGGTTGCCAGATTGTTCGTGTAGCGGTGCCGAGCCAGGATGACGCTGATGCTTTAGCGCAGATCGCTAAGAAGTCTCAGATCCCCGTTATTGCAGATATTCACTTTCAACCTAAGTACATCTTTGCTGCAATCGATGCAGGGTGTGCTGCGGTTCGTGTAAATCCTGGAAACATCAAGCAATTTGATGACAAGGTAAAAGAGGTTGCTAAAGCTGCTGGAGATGCAGGTATCCCAATCCGAATTGGTGTTAACGCAGGTTCTCTAGATCCACGTTTGCTAGCAAAGTATGGCAAGGCAACCCCAGAAGCACTCGCAGAGTCTGCGCTGTGGGAGGCCTCATTATTTGAAGAGCATGGCTTCTCAGATATCAAAATTTCAGTAAAGCACCACGATCCAGTGACGATGGTTAATGCTTATCGGATTCTTGCAGCAAAGTGTGATTACCCATTGCACTTAGGTGTTACAGAGGCGGGACCGATCTTCCAAGGAACGATTAAATCTGCCACCGCATTTGGAATCTTGTTAGCAGAAGGTATCGGCGACACAATTCGCGTTTCACTTTCAGCACCTCCGGTTGAAGAGGTAAAGGTTGGAATCTCAATTCTTGAATCACTTAACCTGCGTCAACGTAAACTAGAAATTGTTTCCTGCCCATCATGTGGACGTGCACAAGTAGATGTCTATACCTTGGCTGAAAAGGTGCAAGCAGGTTTGCAAGGAATGACCGTTCCACTTCGTGTTGCTGTAATGGGTTGCGTTGTTAATGGACCAGGCGAGGCACGCGAGGCAGATCTCGGTGTTGCATCAGGAAATGGCAAGGGCCAGATATTTGTTAAGGGTGAGGTCATCAAGACAGTGCCTGAGGCGCAGATTGTTGAAACTCTTATCGAAGAAGCGATGCGTTTAGCTGAAGAAATGGAAGCCGCCGGAGTTGCTTCAGGGCAGCCTTCAGTTGATGTTCGATAGGCTTCACATATGTTGAAAATGTCTACGCTATTTTTGCGTACTCTTCGCGATGACCCTGCAGATGCTGAGGTCGCAAGCCACAAACTCTTGGTCCGTGCAGGATATGTTCGTCGAATCGCTGCCGGAATTTACTCATGGCTTCCATTAGGTGTCATCACACTTCGGAATGTCGAACGTGTAATTCGCGAAGAGATGGACAATGCAGGATTCCAAGAGGTTAACTTTCCAGCACTTCTTCCTCGTGAAGCGTATGAAACAACAAATCGTTGGGAAGAGTACGGTCCATCACTGTTTCGTTTGCAGGATCGAAAGGGTGGGGATTACTTACTAGGCCCAACTCATGAAGAGATGTTTACCTTGATGGTCAAGGGCGAGTACTCCTCATATAAGGATCTGCCACTTAGTATTTATCAAATCCAAACAAAGTTCCGTGATGAAGCACGTCCTCGCAGCGGAATTATCCGCGGACGCGAATTTGTCATGAAAGATTCATACTCATTTGATCTAGATGATGCAGGTCTTGAAGTTTCATACCAAAACCATCGCAATGCTTATGTAAAGACCTTTGATCGCTTAGGCATGAAGTACAACATCGTTAAAGCGGTTTCTGGCGCAATGGGTGGATCTAAATCTGAAGAGTTTTTAGCACCATGTTCAACCGGTGAAGACACTTATGTGTTGTGTCCCAAGTGTGGCTTTGCGGCAAATGTTGAAGCTATGGTCACAAAGGTAGATGCACAAGACTCTTCTAAGGTTCCAGCGGTTGAAGCCTTTGACTCACCTAATACTCCAACGATTGATTCATTGGTGGAGCTTTTGAATTCAAAGTTTGGTGGGGGACATACAGGAGCGCACACATTGAAAAATGTGATGTTGATGGCAGATAACAAGGCGGTCTGTGTCTTGGTGCCAGGTGATCGTGAAGTTGATCTTAAGCGTTTCCAAGAAAATCTTGGCGGTATTCATGAACTTCGCGTCTTTGAGGATGCAGATTTTGCAAAGTTTCCAGCACTTGTAAAGGGTTACATCGGACCACAAGATGCAAAGAAATCTGGAATTACTGTGTACGCAGATCCACGAATTGCTCCAGGTTCTTCTTGGGTAACTGGTGCAAATCAAAAGGATCGTCATGCGCGCAATGTTGTTAATGGCCGCGACTTCACACCAGATGCCTATGTTGAAGCTGCCGAAGTCCGCGCCGGAGATGCCTGCCCAGAGTGTGCAACACCAGTTGTTATTGATCGCGCCATTGAGATTGGACACATCTTCCAACTAGGTCGCAAATATGCAGAAGCACTTAACCTCACTGTTTTGGATCAGAATGGAAAGTCTCAGATCGTCACTATGGGTTCTTACGGAATCGGTGTAACCCGTGCAGTTGCCGCGATCGCAGAGCAAACACATGATGAGATCGGACTTAACTGGCCAGCAGAGCTTGCGCCGGCAAAGGTGCATATCGTCGCAGCCGGTAAGGATGATCTGCTCTTTGAAACCGCACTCAAGCTTGGAACCGATCTAGAAGCACAGGGAATTTCAGTCATGTTGGATGACCGACGTGATGCAAGCCCAGGCGTAAAGTTCAAGGATGCCGAGTTAATTGGTAACCCAATTATTGTCGTCGTCGGTAAAGCATTAGCTGAGGGCAATGTTGAAGTTCGAGTTCGCAAGAGTGGAGAAAAGAAGGAAGTTGCACTTTCCTCCGCTGTAGCTGCAATTACTGATCTTCTGAAGTAATTGTGTTTTACGAATTAACTCTTGCGACCGCACTATTTCTCCTAGCCGCATCATTTTTTGCAGGCTTTGTTGATTCCATCGCAGGTGGTGGGGGATTGATTCAGTTACCAGCACTTTTGATTGGACTTCCTAAATCTGGAACCGCTGAAGTCTTAGGTACAAACAAATTATCTGCCGTCTTTGGAACGACAACTGCAGCAGTCCTGTATCGAAAGCAGATTAAACCTGATCCTAAGGTTTTGCTCGGAATGGGTATACCTGCCTTCTTAGGCTCTGCGGCAGGTGCGCTTCTGGCCTCCAAAATTCCAACGAGCAGCATGCGACCAATGGTGTTGGTGCTCCTGATAATTGTTGCGATTTATACCTGGTTCAAACCAGATTTAGGTAAGTATGAAAATCTTCGCCATCTTCCAAAGCAGCGAATTCAAATTGCTGCGTTAGCTGGAGCGGTAATCGGTTTTTACGATGGCATCTTTGGACCAGGTACTGGATCCTTCCTGATGCTTATCTTGGTTGCATCCCTTGGGTACGCCTTCATTACAGCAAGTGCTATCGCAAAGGTTGTGAATGTGGCTACAAATGTTGGAGCCATCATGATCTTTGGATTCAATGGCGCAGTAATTTGGCAAATAGGAATCATTATGGGTTTTGCCAATATTTCAGGGGCGATCCTTGGCTCACGTCTTGCCATCAAGGGGGGCTCAACTTTGGTGCGTAAAGTTTTCTTAATTGTCACCGTTGCGCTGATTATCAAGGTAGGAATTGATACCTTCTAATTGTTTGGGTTACACTTACGCCACAACTTAATAGAAAGAAGAGATTTGTGGCCCTTAAAGATTCAATCGCCGATTTAATCCGCCCTGCTGTTGAAAGCGCAGGCTTCTTTCTAGAGGATGTTTTCACAAG
>JBDLUF010000015.1:0-16034 GCA_039805445.1 Actinomycetota bacterium
CGTGGAATGTATCTATTCGATATATCGAGCCGTAATCTAGAGGGATATACCTACTTCGCGCAAGCCGAACACACCCCTAAACTCCCCATGTGGTCATCCCCTCACGCCTGCCTGAGTACCTCATCGCCGCCATGGTGATCATCCTCGCCCCTGGTCCGAGCGTGCTCTTTGTCATCGCCCGCGCGATCGCCTGGGGTCGAGCCACCGCAGTGTTCACAGTTGCCGGCAATGTCACCGGAGCCTTCTCCCTTTCCGTCTTTGTCGCCTTAGGACTTGGCCCGATCCTGCAACGATCAGAGCTTGCCTATATCGCTGTGCAATGGGGTGGCGGCTTGTACTTGGTCTACCTCGGTATTGATGCAATTAGAAAACGAAGCGCACATGCTGCCGATATGACCAACCAAGGTGAGATCGCGCCATCAATTCGTCGATCTATTCGCGATGGCTTTTGGGTAGGTGCGCTTAATCCCAAGGGCGTGGTCTTCTTTGCTGCGGTCTTGCCACAATTTATTGATCGTGAACGTGGCAGCGTTACAGCTCAATTAATTTTGCTCGGCGCAATCTTTGCAATTCTTGCCTTTGTTTCAGATGGCTCGTGGGGAATGTTGGCTGGAACAGCACGCAATTGGCTGGCAACGGATGCCAAACGGTTAGAGCGATTACGTGCAACCGGTGGAGTAATCATGATTCTCTTGGGTATCTCAGTTGTGTACTCAGCAATTGTCAGTGGTTAAGTACACAATAAGCACATGATTAAACCTGCCAAGCCTGCCCGCGAAAACATCTCTCCTTCAGATCTGACCTTTGGTTTATCGACCTGCAAAAGATGTTTGTGGATTAAGTACTGGTTCAAGGTAACGATGCCCGGTGCCTTTCCACTTGTTGGAACAATGGCTGCGCTGCAAGAGGAGCACTTTCAAGGCGCAGATATGCCAACCATTGATCCATCACTTCGCGCCGGCAAGGTCACTAAGTGGGGCGAGTGGGTAAAGAGCAAACCGCTTGTTGTTAATGGCGTAGAAAGCCGTTGGAGAATTCTCGGAAAGTACGATCTTGTCTCAACAAATGAGGATGGAACAATTGGTTTAATTGATTGCAAAGTCTCTGATAGTCAGCGAGATAGCGGCCAGTTCTACTCTCCTCAACTTGAAGCCTATGCCTACGCTTTAGAAAATCCCGCAGCAGGTAAGGCTCAATCGGTAGCTTCCATGGGTTTACTGGTGTGGCGACCAACTACAGCGATCGGTAGCAACGCTGATGAGTATGGCTTTGGAGTAATGCAAAAATATGTTCCAGTTGAGAGAGATCAAGCTAACTTTTTGAAGGTCATCGGTGAATTCATCGATGTTCTAGAGGGAGAGCTTCCCGATGCGGGAAGTGAGTGCCAGACCTGCACCTATCTAGTTGCACGCAACGCTTTGGATTAATCCTCTTCCTGAACCTCGCCCAACTTTGCTTTCTTTGGGGCGTAAATATCGATGTACTCCTGACCTGACATTGCATGAATCGCATTCATGATCTGATCTGTGACATCTCGAAGGTGCTGCAGATCAGTTGAATCTCCATCAAAGTACATCGGTTGACCAAAGTGCATTCCTACACGCTTCACATTGGGAATGACTTTTCCAGTTGGTTGAATCTTGTCGGTATTAAACATCGCTACCGGCACGACTGGTGCACCAGATTCAATCGCTAAGCGAGCAATACCTGTGCGACCTTTGTACAACCTGCCATCTGGAGAACGTGTTCCTTCTGGATAAATTCCAATGCAATCGCCATCTGCAAGAACTTTAAGTCCTGTAATTAAGGCAGCTTCGCTTCGTCGACCACCTGAGCGATCAACTGGAACCTGTCCTAATGCAATGAAGGTTAATTTCTTCAGCAAACCCTTTGGTCCAGGTGATGTGAAGTACTCACTCTTTGCCAGAAAGGTAACTTTGCGGGGAACAACCAAGGGCATAAAGATCGAATCACTAAAAGAGAGGTGATTGGATGCGATGATCACTGGACCCTTTGATGGGACATGACGTAAGCCGCGAACCTTTGGACGAAAGGCGAGCATCAAAATTGGGGTCAGGAATGCTCGCAAGGTTCCGTAGGGCAGGTTGCTCAACACGAGGCTAATTTAGTGGCTATTGACGACTATGACACTATCTGAGGGTGAGTAATGAGAAAAAAGAGTCAGATGGCTTCGATGAAGAGGAGTTGATCCGCTCAGAGTTTGAGTCGATCGTCTCAGGATTGAACCTGGATCAATCAACTCCATCTACATACCTCGATGATTTAGATCGAATCGATCGCGAGGGCTTTGTGCAACCCAACCCAGAGCGTCAAACACCACGAGGATTTATTGACTCTGCTCGTAATTCAATTAAGCGATGGTTCCATCGCAACAATCGTGATGATGATGGAGCTGCGCTATGAGTAACTTTTCCTGGGGAATTTTAGGACCTGGTGGAATCGCGCAAGCCTTTGCAAAGGATTTAGCCTTTATTGAGGGGCACACAATCGGTGCGGTTGGATCGCGATCGATTGCTAACGCACAACAATTTGCCAACACCTTTGGTGGTACCGCATATGGAAGTTATGAAGAGCTAGTTGCAGATTCAAGTATCGATGCAATTTATGTTGCAACTCCTCATCCTGCACACCATGACAATGTCATCTTGGCACTTAACGCTGGTAAGCCGGTTTTGTGTGAA
This sequence comes from Actinomycetota bacterium, assembly GCA_039805445.1. Taxonomy (GTDB): domain Bacteria; phylum Actinomycetota; class Actinomycetes; order Nanopelagicales; family Nanopelagicaceae; genus Planktophila. Next base: position 2,703 of record JBDLUF010000015.1, read on the forward strand.
AAACCATTTGCGGTAAATGCTCAGCAAGCCCAAGCGATGGTGGATACTGCCGCAAAAAATAAGGTAGCGCTCATGGAGGCGATGTGGGCACGGTTCTTGCCGCATTATGCAAAGGTGCGTGAAATTGTTGCCAGCGGAGTTTTAGGTCCAATTCTTTCGATTCATGCAGATCACGGCCAACGTCTTGCAGATCAAGGGATTGCACGTTTAGTTGATCCGCAGTTAGCAGGCGGCGCTCTATTGGATTTAGGAATTTATCCGATCTCCTTTGCCCATATGATTTTAGGAGATCCCTCATCAATCACCTCAACCGCTGTTATGACTGACCGAGGTGTTGATGCGCAGACATCGATGATCTTTAGCTATGACAATGGCGCGCAAGCGGTTTTAACAACAACAATGATTGAGCAAACTCCATGTCGGGCAATTGTTGCAGGATTACATGGTTGGTTAGAGATCGATCGCACCTTCTATAACCCAGCCAGTATGCGGGTGATTCTTAATGATGGATCTGTCACTGAATATCCAAGTACCTACACCGGACATGGTTTGCGCGAGCAAGCTGAAAGCTTTAAACAATTGGTTCAATCAGGTTCACTGGAATCAAAGATTCTTACCTGGAAGGACACCGTGGATATTATGAAAAGTATGGATACCGTCCGTAGCCAGATTGGTTTGAAATATCCCTTTGAAGATTAGGCGCGAGCTAAATCTGCAACGCCAACTAAACCTGCCTCATTGCCCAATTGTGCAGCAATAAGTTCAGGATAAGGGTGCTTTCCGGCAAAAGGCATAGTGCGTTCAAGTGCTTCACGGGTTGGCTTCAACAAAATCTCACCAGCATCAATGACTCCCCCGCCAATAACAACACATGCCGGATCTAGCAGCACTGATAAGGATGCAATTCCTGCACCTAGCCATTGGCCAGTTGTGTTAAATGCGGCAAGTGCAACGGGATCACCCTCGCGAGCTGCTTCTGTGATTGCTTGTCCGGTAAGCCCTGCAACAGTGCCATCACCACGGGATAACAAGTTTCGTGCAATTTCAGGGCTTGCATTAATCGCTTCGCGAGCATGGCGCAGCAATGCATTCCCAGATGCGTATTGCTCAAAACATCCACGAGCTCCACAACCACATAAATGACCATCAGGAACAACACGAAGATGGCCGAACTCTGCTGCAATTCCATATGCACCGCGGTACAAAGATCCGTTGACAACAATTCCACCACCGATACCGGTTCCAACGGTAAGCATCATCATGTGGTTTTGGTTTCGTCCTGCACCAAACTTTGCTTCGCCCCACGCTGCAGCGTTGGCATCATTTTCTATAACTACCGGCAAACCAATCAGAGCGGTTAACTCAGAATCGAGATCCACACCATTCCAATCGGCGATGTTGGGAGTTGCCAGCATTGTCTTTCGATCAGAGGAAACAAATCCTGCCGCTGATACGCCAACAGAGGTAACTTCAAACTTTTCCATTAACTCTTTTGCGGTCTCGGCAATCGTTCGAGTTAACTCAGCACCACCTTGACGTGGAGTTTCTTTACGTGCAGTTGCAAGAATTTTTCCATTCTCATCAACAACGCCACCAAGAACCTTGGTGCCTCCAACATCAATTCCGATCGTGTTACCCATGCGGAAGTTACGCCTCTAGATGTGACTTTAGTTGAGCAAGCGCGGCATCAATCGTTGCCTTCTCTGCTTTTTGACGCATCATCGCTGGTATTGGCATTGATAGAGAAACTTCAAGTTCGTATGTGACTTCAGTTGTGTCCTCATCGATACTTGAAATTGTGTAAATGCCATCCATGCTGGTCAGCAGATCTGCATCCTCCATTGAAAATGAAAGTTTGCTGGGAGCTTGACTCCAGTCGTAATCCAGGGTGAGACGGTCCTTCATCATCCCTGCATCGATGCTCATCTTTACCTTGGTGACACGACCTTGATCATCGCGGTCAAGTGCCTCAGAGCTTTTGATTTGGGTTGACCACTCGGGGTACTTATCCAACTCAAAGAGAGCCTTCTGAACCTGCGCGATTGGTGCCTCAATTGTGATTACCGATTTGCTGAAGTTGGCCATGGCGCAAGGCTACCCTCTTCCCCTTTTGTCCGCCCCCGCGCTAGCGTTCGCCCATGAATGAAATCTCAATCCCTCCACTAGTTCCCGCCGCAACCGCCGGGAATCTCACCAATCTGATCGCTGAACGCGCCTGGTTTGAACCAGAGCGCATCACTATGTCTCGCCCATTGGGCGAGGGATGGCAACCTGTAACAGCACGCGAAGTTGAAGAAGAGGTCCGCGCAACTGCGAAGGGTTTAATCGCATCAGGAGTTCAGATTGGTGATCGCGTAGCGATCATGGCCCGCACCCGATACGAGTGGACGATTTTAGATTTTGCAACCTGGTTTGCAGGTGCGGTTGTTGTTCCAATTTATGACACATCATCTGCAGAGCAGATCGACTGGATCCTCAATGATTCGCACTCAGTTGCAATTATTGTTGAAACTCCAGCTTTGGCTGATCTTGTCAAGACTGTGCAACCAGCTCACACACGTCACATGTGGACTATGACTGATGATGTTCTGACAGTTTTGCGTGAGGCAGGAAAGCACATTGGTGATGATGAGATTGATCGACGACGTAACGCATTAACCCCTGCTTCACTTGCAACTCTTATTTACACATCAGGAACAACAGGTAAGCCAAAGGGTGTTCAACTCACACACAGCAACTTCTTATCTGAGTGCGGAAATGTTGTGCAAGGTGCAAGTGAGTTGTTCCTTAAGCCAGGTGGATCAACCTTGTTGTTCCTTCCTGTTGCACACGTCTTTGGTCGTATGGTTCAAATCGGTTCGATCTCTGCTGGTTTGCATATGGCACATTGCAGCGATCCTGTTGGTCGTTTGCCGATGGATCTTGCATCATTTAAGCCAACATTTGTGTTGGCAGTTCCTCGAATCTTTGAAAAGATTTACAACGGAGCTGAAGCTCGAGCAGAAGCTGCAGGAAAGGGAAAGATCTTCCGTAAAGCTGCAGAGGTTGCAATCGCGTATTCAGAAGCCCTTGATAAAAAGGGAATGTCTCCAATTCTTAAACTCAAGCATGGCCTCTTCGACAAGTTGGTCTACAGCAAGATCCGCGCCGGTATGGGTGGAAATGTTGAGGCTGCGATTTCAGGTGGAGCACCGCTTGGTGTACGTCTGGGCCACTTCTATCGTGGTGCGGGAGTTACAGTCCTTGAAGGGTATGGATTAACTGAAACTACCGCTGGTGCAACTCTGAACCTTATTGGTGCACACCGCGTTGGTTCAGTGGGTCGACCAATTCCAGGCACATCGGTCAAGATTGCAGAGGATGGCGAAGTTCTACTTCGTGGACCGATCGTTATGGAAGGGTATTGGCAAAATCAGGCAGCAAATGATGAGGTCTTTGATTCAGAGCGCTGGTTTAAATCTGGTGATCTAGGAAAGTTAGATGATGAAGGTTTCTTGTACATCGTCGGACGTAAGAAGGAACTGATCGTTACTGCAGGTGGAAAGAATGTGGCACCAGCTGTTCTAGAAGATCGACTTCGTGCTCACCCATTAGTCAGCCAGTGCATGGTGGTCGGTGACAATCAACCATTTATCGCAGCCCTTGTTACCCTCGATCCAGATGCTCTTAAGGCGTGGGTTGCAAACAACAAGAAGGATGGCGCATCGATGGCTGATTTAGTTAACGATCCCGATCTAATTGCTGTGGTTCAAACTGCTGTTGATGATGCAAACAAAGCGGTAAGTAAGGCTGAATCAATTCGTAAATTCACCTTGCTGCCAAATGATTTCACAATCGCAGGTGGACACTTAACTGCGAAGTTGTCAGTTAAGCGACATGTGGTTGCGAAGGAGTTCGCTAAAGAAATTGAAGCATTGTTTACAAAATGAACAATGAGCGAGTAACCCTCGCACAGGAGTTACATGATGGGATTGCCCAGGACCTCGTGGTCCTGGGTTTTTCCATTGATCAGGCAATTGCTGAGTGTCACGATCCCGATCTCAAAAACTCACTTCGCCAGATTCGTTTTACAACCACCGCATTGATTGAAAAGGTGCGAGCAGAGATGCATCAGCTACGAGATGCGCAACCCCTCCAAGGAAGCGATGAATCCTTGGACACGATGCATGAGACCCTTCGAATTGTTCAGGAGCTACTACGCAACATTGAAAAACACTCAGGTGCACACAAGGTACAAATAGAGATTCAGGATGATGGAGGCGGCGGGGTTGGCCCTAAGGAAGGATCCTTTGGGTTGCGCGGCATACAAGAGCGAGTTGAAAAACTCAATGGGGAAATCAGTATTGATTCCAATTCGCAAGGCACCAAGATTGGAGTAACAATCCCATTGGATAGGTGATGACCCGAATATTGGTAGTAGATGATCATGATGTTGTTCGTCAGGGTCTTGTTACAACACTCATGACACATGGGTACACATCCATGGAAACAGCTGCAACTATTAAAGAGTCCCGCTCCAAAATTGCTGCTTTTAATCCGGACGCGTTAATCGTTGACATTAACCTGCCCGATGGATCGGGGTTGGAGTTAGTTCAGTGGATCAGAAAAATCAGTGCCACTGTGGCAATCATTGTTCTATCCCTTAATGAGCCATCCTTGTTTGCCAACCTTGCACGAAGTGCTGGAGCAAATGCATATATTTCAAAGAGTCGGCCCATAGATGAAATTCTCTCGACCCTGACCTTTGCCATAGCTAATCCTGGATCCTTTACCAGCTCGCTAACTACTGCAGAGATGAGTCTGGTGGAGCTGACTCCACGCGAAATTGATCTGCTGCACTTACTGGCAAGAGGAGCCAGCAACCAAGAGATTTCATCAACCTTGTATTTAAGTATTTCGACGGTAAAGACTCATATCTCTTCGATTTTAAGAAAGCTTGAATCCACCAATAGAACTATGGCGATCAAAGTAGCAAGAGAAAAAGGTTTATTGCCTTAGCAGTTCATTAAATCGAGTTGACCAGATCTCCCAGCGCCAGTTGTCAATGATCCATTGGCGTCCAGCCATTCCCATAGCCTTAGCTTTTTCTGGATTATTCAGAAGTTCAATCGCAGCCTTGGCAATCTGCTCATTGTCTGTGCCATCTACAACAAATCCAGTAACTCCATCGATAACAGCATCGGGTGCTCCCCCAGATGAACCTGCAATGACAGGTAAACCGCAACTACTTGCCTCCAGGTACACGATTCCTAATCCTTCAACTTCAAGACCTGCAAGACGCGAACGTGATGGCATCGCAAAGATATCTCCGGCACATATGAATCGTGGAAGTTCTGCGTATTGAATTCTGCCAATAAAGGAGACATGGTTTTCTAACTTATTGATTGCAACTAATTTGGCAAGGTGTTCTAAGTACGGTCCTTTACCGACCATCAACAAGTGAGCATCCGGAACGTTCTCAAGAATTTGCGGCATCGCCTCAATTAAATGATCTTGACCTTTTCGATGAACTAAACGTCCAACAGAGACAATCACCCTTTTACCCTCGAGGTTAAGTTCTTTCCTCAACTGTGTTGAATCAACAGGGGTAAAGTGATCGACATCGATTCCAGGTGCGATCTTTACCATCGCTTTAGCTGCCGTTGTGGTTAAAGAGCGTGAGATTGCACGTTGTGTGAACTCTCCTAAGTATGTGAGGGTGTCAACGGTAGAACCGATGCGGCGTATCGCCGCAGTAAATGGAAATACCTTCGCCCACCAAACCTCATGTCCATGGGTAAGTGCAACGGTTTTGATGACCCCTGCACGCTTCAGAGAGGCGGACAACATAGCTAAGGGAGCTGCTGCGCCAAAGGCTGCGACCTTTATGTCTCTCTCTTTAATAATTCGAGCGAGGTCGAGGGCAACTCGTGGTGTTGGAAGCAAAATCTTTGCGCGATCACGTATGACAACAACACCATATTTACTCAACCAATGAGCGTCATAATCAGCCGAGTCCCCTTGTGATGATGTGTACACAATTGTTGAACCAAAAGGTCTGCGTTCGATTAAACCAATAACGAAGGTTTCAATTCCACCAGCACGTGGACCAAAGTCATTAGTTACAAAGAGAACTGGACTAGAAACGTCGTGCTCCTACCAAGGGCTTGCTTCCCAATGAACCACTTATTGCAACTTTGACACGAGAACCAGATCGCGGAGCATGCACCATTTTTCCGCCACCTAAGTAAATTCCAACGTGGGATACCGGGCGACCAAAGAACAAAAGATCACCCGGCTTTAATGCCTTTAGAGAAACCTTCTTGCCTAGTCGAGATTGTGCAGCAGAAGAGTGCGGCAGAGAAACACCAGCTGCTTGATAGGCGCGCATCGTTAATCCTGAACAATCCCAGGTAACCATTCCCGCGGCGCCGAATACATATCGATCGCCGATTTGCTTTAGCGCATATTTAAGAGCGGTTCCGGCTCGACCTGAAACTCCGCTTGCACTTTTCGCAGCTTTAAGTGAGGAAGCTTGGTCAGCATCTTCCTCTTCCTCGGCTAAACGCGCCAAACGTTCACGCTCTGCCTTTGTTAACTTTGATAAAAGTTTTTCAGCCTCTGCCAATTTTTTCTGAGCAAGCTCTGATTGCGCCGTCAACTTCTTTTGCGCCGCAGCTACCAACGCCATCTTGTCATTGACCGTCAAGGTGGTTGCATTCAATCGTTGCTGGGCTGTTTCAAACTTTCGAAGTTGGGCGGATTTACGTCGGGTAATTGCATCTAATGCGCCAGCAGATGATAAGTACAAAGATGGATCTGCAGAGAAGAGCAGTTCAAAGCTTTGACCAAAGCCACCGGATTTGTACTGCTCAACGGCGATACTTCCTAAAGATTTTTGAAGTGTTGAGACTGTCTGGCCTTGAATCTCTGCCTTTGCCCTGATTCCATTAAGCGTCTTAGTAAGAGCGGCTAACTTCACCTTTGCCTCTTGAGCACCTTCAGCTGCAGCGGTTGCATCCTCTTCCAACTGGCGAACCTTGGCTTGAACCTGTGCCAAGGTCTGTGCACCTGAGGCTGCAACGGGTGCTAAAACCCCGGCAACTACCGCAGCAGCGGTAAGGATGCGCATCCACAATGACATAAGGGCAAGGCTAACCGCGCCTATACCCACCGCTCAACCTCAATGAGGCTAATTCGGCTGTGAATTTGCCCCGTCTCACGCTCCGCGAGCGTTGAATTGAAGCGGAGGTGTTAATCCACTCTCAGCCAACACAGAGAGTGCGTCAACGGTTTCATCGCTGATCTGTGAGGTGTTATCGAGGAAGAAGGAGACCACACATGTATTACATGCGATAGCGGCCATGGTGCATGTTGAGCAATCAATGATCATGTCAATAAATGTACAGAGCGTCACTGACAAGAAATCAGGGCTGTAAGTAATACTTAGAGATGTGAGCGTCGTTGCAACATTGGTAGTTGGCAGCGATGGTTCAACCTCAAAGGAGTGCCGATCAGCTGGAGTGAGCTCACCGGAAGATCGAAAAGCCTTCTTACAACGGCGCCGCGAGGTTGATGTCATCATCGTGGGCGGCAATACCGCCCGTCACGAGCCATATAACCGGACCCCGGTCCCGCTCGTAGTCATTTCTCGTTCATTAGTAAATCCAGTGCAAGGTAATCACTTAGCACTTTTTTGGAATTGCTCCCCCGTCAGCGCAATTGAGAAGGCCCGCACCTTATTTGGCGAGAAGATTTTGATTGAGGGCGGAGTATCAATGATTAATGAGTTAATCGCTCATTCATTAATTGATCAGTTAGAACTCAGCGTCACGCCCGCTACAGGTGGGCAGGACAGAATAGATATCCAACAACTCTTGTCACATTTTTCTGCAGTTGAAAAGCGAGAGGAATCGGGAACGGTCTTTTACTCAGCACGCAATTAAAAAGCTGAGATTATGGATACACCCGATACCGCTAAAGCAATTCCAACGTATTGAACCTTATGTAATCTCTCATTAAGAAATTTAAAGGCCAGAAGTGCGGTTGCAATTGGATACAAAGATCCAAAGACCATGGCGACGGAGACTAAGCCCTTAGTTGTTGCTACCCCCAACAAGAGATTTGCAATAAAGTCGGCGGCACCAATAAAGATCAAAAGTGGCATATCCTTTTTTGAAAACCCGCCCGTTGTCTTAAATTTCATGGCCAGTGCAATCGTCACAAAGAAAGTTGCTCCTCGCATTGAAACCATTGTCATCAAAGCACTTTCCTGCGATCCGATGGAAATAAAAGTTAGGGCTAATCCAAAACCAGCTGCTGCGCCTAAGGCCAATAACAATGGCTTGAGTGGCAGACCATTCGAAAGTTCGGGACCGCTTGCACAAAAAACACCTACTAATGCAATCACTACTCCAACTGAAGTGATGGCGGTTAATGTGTCACCGGTTATCAATGCATATGCAACTGGAATTACAGCGCTCATAGAGCTAATGGGGGAAACAACACCCATACGTCCCGTTGATAATCCTTCGTACAAACAAGCTAAACCGATGTAGCCACACAAACCCGCTAGGGCTCCGTATAAAAGATAACCTTCAAAGCCAAGCGCCTGTCCATGCCAATCACCCGATACAAGAACAATCAATACTCCAGTTATCAGACCGAAGATCTGCGACAAACCAAGAACAGCAAATGGATGGCGTTGCTTACTCATGCGACCGGCGAAGTAATCTGCCGTTCCCCACATCGCACTTGAGATTAGTGCCAACAGAGATGCCATAGGAGCAAGGCTACAGCCCCGCCTCCCAAGAAATGGTCGTACTCATCTTTATCCTAGGCATGTGGATGCGAATGGTTTTGAGCGTTTAATAGATCACCTTCGCACAGTTACACCAAGAGCCGAACTAACCCTTACCGAAGTTCCAGCTCCTCAAAAACTTGCAACCTTTGCCTTTGCATTTTCAGCCGATGTTTCAAATGGTTTAGTTGGCGAGCAGGAGGATGAGGTTGCTAATGGTCGCTTTGTACTTTTGCATGAGCCTGGGGGCCAGGCGACCTGGGATGGCGAGTTTCGTTGTGTCACCTTTGTCAGCGCAGATATTGATCCAATCATGCAGGAAGATCCACTTCTACCAGAGGTTGGCTGGAGCTGGTTTCTTGAATCTCTCGAAGTAAACGGTTGCACCTATAACTCACCAAGTGGAACAGTTACTCGTGTAACAAGTGCATCCTTTGGAAAACTTTCGCCTCGCAACAATGAAACTGAGATCGAGATTCGAGCTTCGTGGACACCTGTTGTAGAAGATCCCAAAGAGATCATTAACCATATTTTAAGTTGGTGTAATTTGATTTCTGAAGTTGCAGGTTTGCCTCCAGTTCCAGAAGGTGTCTCGGCAATCTCTTCTGCACGCAGGCGTTAGAAATGAGTGAAGAGGTAGTTGCTACTCCTTTGCTGCAACCAGCAACGGGAACACCGCAAGTAATCGATACTGAAACCGCCTTCCAAGAGGCGCTTGCCGCCTTGTCACAAGGCTCAGGTCCCTTTGCTGTAGATGCTGAACGTGCATCAGGTTTTCGATATAGCGCCAGGGCGTATTTGATTCAGATAAAGCGAAAAGATGGTGGGCTGCATTTAATTGATCCAATTCCGTTTGGCCCCGGACATCAATTGTTTGCTGATCTCAACGCATTGCTTAACACCGATGAAGTAATCCTTCACGCCAGCACCCAAGATTTACCCTGCCTGCGTGAACTTGGGATTAATCCGATCAAGCTCTTTGACACTGAATTAGCAGGCAGAATCGCTGGTTTACCCCGGGTTGGACTAGGTCCATTACTTGAATCTTTAATGGGAGTCTTACTTGCAAAGGAACACAGCGCAGCCGATTGGTCAGCCCGTCCCTTGCCACAAGAGTGGCTTACTTATGCAGCCTTGGATGTTGAATTACTAGTCGAACTTCGCGATCGCATGTATTCCATATTAGAAGATGCAAAAAAACTGCCATGGGCGCTAGAAGAGTTTGCATCCATACTGAAGGCTCCCCCAGCACCGCCTCGTGTAGATCCGTGGCGCAGAACTTCTGGGATGCACAAAATTAAGCGACGTGATCAATTAGCTGTCATTAAATCATTGTGGATGGCACGTGATGAGGTTGCAGCACTACAAGATATTGCACCAGGAAAGTTATTAAATGATTCTGCAATCGTAGAACTTGCAATTGCGGTACCAACAAATAAGAAAGAGTTTGAAAAAACTCTGCGCCCACTTGGGCTTCGTGCGCGCTGGATGGAAAATCTTCAACTGTGGTTGGATGCAATCGCAACAGCTGTTGCAACTCCCGAAGAACAATGGCCGGCAATGCGAACAAACGCTGACACCTTGCCACCTATTAAATTGTGGCGAGACAAATTTCCGGAAAAATTCGCTCCGCTTTCACATGCACGTGCTGCGATTGAATTAATTGCTCAAGAAAATCTCATTCCGGTAGAGAATTTAATTACCCCTGAACATGTTCGACGGATTTGTTGGAAGCCTCCGGTCGAAGCAACAACAACCTTGTCGATTTCCGAGGTTGAAAAGGGTCTGGCAGAGCTCGGAGCCCGCCAATGGCAGATCGATTTAGTGGCACCTGCCCTTGCAGCCGCCCTACTTGAGCGTGAGCCCCTGCCCGTTGAAGTGGCAGAAAACACCTCAGAAGAGGGCTGAATTACGCAACATAAGAGTTGCGTAATTCCCTAACACCCTCTAGATTTTCTCTCATGCTAAGTACCTTCATCATCGCCTTGCGCGAGGGCCTAGAGGCCGCCTTGATCGTTGGAATTCTCGTCGCCTACATCGTCAAGACAAAGCGCCACGGGTATTTAAAGCCACTATGGAGCGGTGTTGCCATCGCTGTGGTTGCCAGCATCGCACTGGGTGCCTTCCTAACCCTGACCTCTGTCTCTTTGAGCGAGCGCGGCGAGGAGCTATTTGCCGGCGTTACATCATTTATCGCTGTGGCATTGGTGACCTGGATGGTTTTCTGGATGAAGCGCACAGCTCGTCATTTAAAGGGCGAACTAGAGGGCAAGGTTGAGGCGGCTGCAACAGTTGGTCCAATCGCAATCGCAGCAGCGGCCTTCTTTGCAGTTATCCGCGAAGGACTAGAGACCTCATTGTTTGTGTACACAAACTTCCAAACAGTTCAAGATATCGCCAGCCCAACGGCAGGCCTTGTGTTGGGGTTTGCAGTGTCAATAACCCTTGGCTTCATGATCTACAAGAGCGCTATCAGGCTCAACCTTTCAAAGTTTTTCCAGTACTCAGGTGTTGCATTGATCATCGTTGCAGCGGGAGTGTTGTCCTACGGTGTCCACGAGTTCCAGGAGCTGGGTTACCTTCCAGGTCCTGATGCCTTTGTCTGGGATGTGACCTCATTTATCGCCAAGGATTCAATCCTCGGTGCCTCACTGTCGGGAACTATTGGCTTTGATACAACCACCTCATGGCTACAACTGGGTGTCTGGGTTCTCTACCTAGGTGCGGTGCTGGTCCCTTACCTAGCTAAGCCAAAGGTCACAGCAAAAGCGTAAGTAGGTACTGTTACAAACCCTTACTGGCGAGTAACATTTGGCTCATACCTAACAAAGGATGAACCATGTCTCGCACCGTAGTTCTCGTTGATGCTGTTCGTACCCCATTTGGAAAGGCCGGCGGCATGTACGCCGGAACCCGCGCAGATGATTTGATGGTCCGCGCAATTCGTGGCCTCTTGGAACGAAACCCAACAATTGATCCCGCTTCTATTGAAGATGTAGCGATCGCTGCTGCAACACAAACCGGTGATCAGGGAATGAATATTGGTCGCAGCGCAGCTTTGTTATCTGGTTTACCAAACACAGTTCCTGGATATTCAATTGATCGTTGGTGCGCAGGTGCGTTAACCGCTGTCACAACTATTGCAGGTGCGATTGCAATGGGGGCAAATGAGATCGCTATCGCCGGTGGTGTTGAACATATGGGTAACCACCCAATGGGCGAAGGCATGGATCCAAATCCACGGTACCTAGCAGAGCGCATCGTTGAACAGGATGCACTTGCAATGGGAGCGACAGCTGAGCGTTTACATGATCGCTTTCCGCAATTAACTAAAGAGCGCGCAGATCGTTACGCGATGAACTCGCAGCTAAAAACTGCGAAGGCGTATGCCGATGGAAAGATTCAAAGAGACTTAATTCCAACTGCAGCACGTAGTGCAGAGCTTGGTTGGACAGTTGCTACAGCTGATGAAGCGCCTCGCCCACAGACAACGATGGAGGGTCTTGCAGGACTCAAGACACCATTTCGTCCAGCAGGTCGTGTGACACCAGGAAACTCATCTGGTCTCAATGATGGTGCAACAGCTGCGCTGCTAGCTAGCGAAGAGAAGGCGCTTGAACTTGGATTAACAATTAAGGCAAAGATGGTTACCTTCGCATTTGCCGGTGTTGAGCCAGAGATCATGGGATATGGACCGGTGCCATCAACCATTAAGGCGCTTAAGCAAGCGGGTCTAAAAATTGAAGATATCGGTGCCTTTGAGATCAATGAGGCCTTTGCTGTTCAGGTAATCGCCTTTTTAGATCACTTCGGAATTGCAGATGATGATCCTCGAGTAAATCCATATGGTGGTGCAATTGCTGTCGGTCACCCTCTTGCATCATCAGGTGTTCGTTTAATGCTCAACCTTGCTCGCACCTTTGAAACACATCCAGAGGTACGTTATGGAGTTACAACAATGTGTATCGGTTTAGGCATGGGCGGAACTGTTATCTGGGAAAACCCACACTTCAAGGGAGCAAAGTAATTATGAGCGCAGATATCACTCTTCCAGCTGGTGCACCTGAAGAGGTTGTCACCAACGCTTTAGTTCGCGACATTGATCTTGCCGCCTTTGGTGGCAAAGGATCGATGGCACTCATTACTTTAGACAATGGCCATGACCACAACCGTCCCAATACCTTTGGTCCACAATCTGTAAAGGCGCTGGATGCTGCAATTACAGATGCGATCGCTCGCAAACCTGCAGCGATTGCAATTACAGGTAAGCCATTTATCTTTGCAGCAGGTGCTGATCTTTCAGCACTCTCATTTTTAAGTGAGCGTAGCCAATCATTAGCGATTGGAAAGCTAGGTCATGATGTTTTTCGCCGTCTAGGTGAAAGTTCAATTCCTACCTTTGCCTTTATCAATGGTCTTGCACTCGGTGGTGGACTTGAAGTTGGACTTCACTGCCATTACCGCACAGTTGCATCAACAGCATTTACCGCACTGCCAGAGGTTTTCCTTGGTCTAGTTCCGGGCTGGGGCGGGGCGACGATCCTGCCGAAGTT
>JBDLUF010000016.1:0-15724 GCA_039805445.1 Actinomycetota bacterium
CAGATGCAAATGCTCGCTACATGGTGGCAGCAACATTTGGAAATGTTCACGGTGTTTACAAGCCAGGAAACGTTGTACTGCAGCCAAAGATTCTTGCGACATTGCAAGAGGCGGTTTCAGCCAAGCTTGGTCTTCCAGCAGGAAGCAAGCCAATGGACTTGGTATTCCATGGTGGTTCTGGCTCACTACTTTCAGAGATCCGCGAATCACTTGATTACGGCGTAATTAAGATGAATGTTGATACAGACACTCAGTACGCATTTACACGTCCAGTTGCTGATCACATGCTCAAGAACTACGACGGCGTTCTCAAGATCGATGGCGAAGTTGGAAACAAGAAGGCTTACGATCCACGTGCATGGGGCAAGCTTGCTGAAGCAGGAATGGCAGCTCGCGTTGTTCGTGCTTGCGAAGATCTTCGTTCAACAGGAACTACATCACTCAAGTAATTAACAACTAGTCGGAAAGGCTTTACTCATGCCTGCATTGGTATTACTCGGCGCTCAGTGGGGCGACGAAGGCAAGGGTAAAGCTACCGACCTGTTGGGCGATCGCGTTGATTACGTTGTTCGCTACCAAGGCGGAAACAACGCAGGACACACAGTTGTTATCGGTGATCAAAAGTATGCACTTCACTTACTGCCGTCAGGAATTCTTTCTCCAAATGTAATTCCAGTCATTGCAAATGGTGTTGTTATCGATCCAAGTGTCTTGCTAGAAGAGATTCGCGGATTAAATGAACGCGGTATTGATACAAGCAAGTTACTGATTTCAACTAACGCACATTTGATTACTCCTTACCACCGCACAATCGACAAGGTGTCAGAGCGTTTCTTAGGTAAATCAAAGATTGGAACAACTGGTCGCGGAATTGGTCCAGCCTATGCCGACAAAATTAACCGCATCGGTATTCGTGTTCAGGATCTATTTGATCCATCAATCCTTCGCCAAAAGCTCGAAGGTGCGCTGCGCGATAAGAATCAGATTTTGATCAAGGTTTTCAACCGCAAGAACATCGAAGTTGATGAGGTGCTAGAGGAGTATTTGAAGTATGCAGATATTTTGCGCCCATATGTTGCAGATACTGTTTTGATTCTGGATGAAGCGCTCAAGGCTGGAAAGCGAGTACTTCTAGAGGGTTCTCAGGGCACTTTGCTCGATGTCGATCACGGTACTTATCCATTTGTAACTTCAAGTAATCCAACCGCAGGCGGTGCATGTACAGGTTCTGGAATCGGACCTACAAAGATCGACCGTGTAATCGGAATTTTGAAGGCGTACACAACTCGTGTTGGTAGCGGACCTTTCCCTACAGAGTTGTTTGATGAAGATGGCGAAGCACTTCGTCGTATCGGTGGAGAAGTTGGTGTAACTACCGGACGTGCACGTCGTTGCGGTTGGTTTGATGCACCGATTGCTCGTTACGCGGTTCGCGTCAATGGTTTAACTGATTTCTTCCTAACAAAGTTAGATGTATTAACTGGTTGGGAAAAAATCCCAGTATGTGTTGCCTACGAAATCGACGGAAAGCGCGTCGAAGAGCTTCCAGCATCACAAACAGATTTCCACCATGCAAAGCCAATTTACGAATACTTAGCTGGTTGGACTGAAGATATCTCTGGCGCCCGCAAACTCTCTGATCTTCCAAAGAATGCTCAGGATTACGTTGCATTCCTTGAAAAGATTTCAGGTGCGCCAATGAGCGCGATTGGCGTTGGTCCCGGTCGCGATCAAACAATTGTCGTAAAGGATTTCATCTAAGAATGAAAATCCTCCTAGTCGGAAGCGGCGGTCGCGAACACGCACTAGGGGTAGGACTACAAGCAGATCCAGCATGTACCGAACTTCATGTTGCACCCGGAAATCCTGGTATCGCACAGTTTGCACAATGTCATCCATTATTAGTTACAGATAATGCAGCAATTGTTGAGTTAGCAAAAAAGCTGAAGGTTGATTTAGTGGTCGTTGGACCCGAAGTTCCTCTAGTTAATGGTGTTGCCGATGAGCTACGAGCAGCCAATATCGCAGTCTTTGGGCCCTCAAAAGCGGCGGCACAATTAGAAGGTTCAAAGCACTTTGCCAAAGAGGTCATGCGTGATGCGGGAGTACCTACTGCACATAGCTTTACCTGCACCAGCAAAGAAGAGATTGAGATCGCATTAGATGCTTTTGATGCACCATATGTTGTTAAGGATGACGGTCTAGCCGCAGGTAAAGGTGTTGTTGTAACCAATGATCGCCAAGAAGCTTTAGATCACGCACTTGCTTGTAAGCGAGTAGTTATTGAAGAGTTTCTAGATGGTCCTGAAGTTTCTTTATTTGGAATCAGCGATGGTACGACAATTATTCCAATGCAACCCGCACAAGATTTTAAGCGTGCACTTGATGGAGATGCAGGACCTAACACCGGTGGCATGGGTGCGTACTCTCCATTGCCATGGGCACCATCTGACATTATCGAAGATACTCACACAAGAGTTCTTGCACCAATGATCGCTGAAATGGCTGCACGAGGTACTCCATTTGTTGGTTTGTTATATGCAGGTCTTGCACTAACAGATCACGGAACTCGAGTTATTGAATTCAATGCACGCTTTGGTGATCCAGAGACACAAGTGTTGATTCCACGTTTGAAGACACCACTTGCAACTCTGTTGTATAACGCAGCAACTGGAAATCTAAGTGGCACAACTTTGGAGTGGAGAGATGAATCCGCTGTCACCGTTGTGCTGGCGGCGCAGGGATATCCAGCAGCACCTCAAACAGGTGGAGTTATCTCAGGATTCTCATCAATCCATGATGTTTCGATATTTCACGCAGGTACATCTCTACAGAATGAAACTCTTGTCGCATCTGGAGGCCGAGTTCTTACCGTTACAGGTGTGGGGGAAGATCTCACCGAAGCCCGTAACCTTGCCTATCGAGCTATCAGCCAAATCTCACTACCTGGATCCTTTTACCGGACAGATATCGCGCTTAATGCGTCGGTCGCAGAGAAGGGCAATTAAATGACGGATAATTCACCAATGAGCCTGCTTGCTAGCCGATACGCCTCAGCTGCAATGCGTGAAATCTTCGCGCCAGAGGCGAAAATCATCGCAGAGCGCAAGCTATGGATCGCGGTTATGCGCGCTCAATCAACCCTTGGTCATGCAATCCCGAAAGATGTAATTACAGATTACGAAAATGTAATTACACAGGTGGATTTAGCTTCAATTGATGCCCGCGAAAAGCAGAGCCGCCATGATGTTAAGGCACGCATTGAAGAGTTCAACGCATTAGCAGGACATGAAGCGATCCACGCTGGAATGACGAGCCGAGATTTAACTGAAAATATCGAAGCGCTGCAAATTCGCAACGGACTTGAAATCGTTCATGACAAGGTTGTGACACTTCTTGCTCGACTTGGCGAAAGAGCTGCACAGTATTCAGATCAACCAATTGCTGGACGTTCACATAATGTTCCAGCACAGATAACAACATTAGGAAAGCGATTTGCATCAGCAGCCGAAGAGTTGTTATTTGCATATGAGCGTTTAACTGCGCTGCAAGATCGCTACCCAATGCGAGGAATCAAGGGACCTGTTGGAACCGCACAGGATTCAATTGATCTTCTTGGTTCATCAGATGCGCACTTTAAATTAGAAGGTGCAATCGCTAAAGAGCTTGGTTTTAACAATGTTCTAGATTCAACTGGGCAGATTTATCCACGATCATTTGATTATGATGTTGTAACTACATTGGTTCAGATCGCATCATCTCCATCATCTCTTGCAACATCTATTCGCTTAATGGCTGGTGCCGAACTAGTTACTGAAGGTTTCAAGGCTGGCCAAGTAGGTAGCAGCGCAATGCCTCACAAGATGAACACACGCTCCTGCGAACGCGTTAATGGTCTCTCAGTAGTACTTCGCGGATATGCATCGATGGTGAGCGAACTAGCTGGTGATCAATGGAATGAAGGTGATGTCTCATGCAGCGTTGTTCGTCGCGTTGCTCTTCCTGATGCCTTCTACGCAATTGATGGATTACTGGAAACAATGCTTACCGTTCTGGATGAGTTTGGGGCTTTCCCAGCAGTGATTAGCGCTGAATTAGAGCGTTATTTACCATTCCTGGCGACTACAAAGATTCTAATGGCAGCGGTTAAAGCAGGCGTTGGTCGCGAAGTAGCACACGAAGTCATTAAGGAGCATGCGGTTAAAGCAGCTCTTGGTATGCGTGAAGGAAAGAAGAACACCCTTCTTGATGATTTAGCGGTAGATAGTCGATTGCCGCTTGATCGTGCAGCGCTAGATGTCTTAATCAGCGACCCAATTGAATTTACTGGCGAAGCTCGCCAACAAGTGGCTCGAGTTGTACATCGCATCGATGCGATTACATCCGCGCACCCTGCCGCAGCGCAGTACAAGCCCGGCTCTATTCGGTGAGCGGCTTCGGCCTAGCTGGTCCACCGCCAGCGCCTTCAATTCCTGGGTGGACTCATCTGCGCACCGGAAAAGTTCGTGATCTGTACACCAACGATAAAAAAGAAATCTTGCTCGTAGCCTCTGATCGAATTTCTGCATATGACTGGGTTATGCCAACAACTATCCCAGGTAAGGGTGCGGTACTAACTCAACTATCTTTGTTTTGGTTTGAATTACTAGAAGACATTATCGGCAACCACATAGTTTCAACAGATGTACCATCAGTTGTTGAAGATCGCGCAGTTATTGTGCAACCACTAACAATGTTTGAAGTTGAATGCGTGGCTCGTGGCTATTTAACTGGAAGTGGTTGGGTTGAGTACCAAAACAACAAGGCGGTATGCGGAAATGTATTGCCTGATGGATTACTAGATGGTTCGCAATTACCTGCAAGCATTTTTACCCCAGCCACAAAAGCTGAAATTGGCGATCATGACATCAACATTGATTTTGATGGTGCTGCCGCGATCGTTGGAGCAGAGGATGCAGCTCAGCTTCGAGATTTAACAATCAAGTTATATGAGACCGCAGCAGAGTTTGCAGCCAGCCGTGGAATCATCGTTGCAGATACCAAGTTTGAATTCGGCCGCAATGACAAGGGTGAGATAACCCTTGGCGATGAGGCGCTAACCCCTGATTCTTCACGGTTTTGGGAGGCATCCACATGGAAGCCAGGCGGGGCTCAGCCCTCGTATGACAAGCAGTTTCTACGTGACTACCTAGTAGCGAGTGGATGGGATAGAAATAGCCCACCCCCTGAACTACCAGCTGAGATCGTAGAGAAGACAGCACAACGTTACGAAGAAGCATTTTTCCGAATCACCGGCAGCAAGTTCTAAAAGGGAGACAACAAATGGCAAAGATCGTGGTTGATGTGATGTTAAAGCCCGAGATTCTTGATCCTCAAGGAAATGCTGTTGCATCAGCCTTGCCACGACTTGGATTTAACTTTGCTAAATCAGTTCGCCAAGGA
Source organism: Actinomycetota bacterium (assembly GCA_039805445.1). GTDB lineage: Bacteria > Actinomycetota > Actinomycetes > Nanopelagicales > Nanopelagicaceae > Planktophila. The sequence goes on from JBDLUF010000016.1 coordinate 5,443, forward strand.
AAGCGTTTCGAAATTGAAGTAGAAGGTGAACCAACACCTGCACAAATTGCCGAAGTAGAAAAAGCAGCCGAAGTCTTGCTCTCTAACCCAGTTATTGAAAACTTTGTAGTGAGAGTTGAGAAGTAATGCGCGTAGGAGTTATTACATTTCCAGGAACTCTGGATGATCGTGATGCTGCACGTGCAGTCGTTGTAGGTGGCGCTGAAGCGGTCCCGCTATGGCATGGCGATGCAGATCTAAAGAGCGTTGATGCGGTTGTTCTGCCTGGTGGATTTTCATACGGTGATTATCTTCGTTGTGGTGCTATTTCACGTTTTGCACCAGTTATGCAATTAGTAATTGAAGCTGCTAATAAGGGAATGCCAGTGCTTGGAATTTGCAATGGCTTTCAGGTTTTGTGTGAATCACATCTTTTGCCGGGTGCACTAACTCGTAACTCTGATCTGCACTTCTTATGTCGAGATCAAGAGATTGAAGTTGTTAACAATCAAACCGCGTGGACAAACTCCTTCAAACAAGGGGAAAAGATTGTTATCCCATTGAAGAATGGTGAAGGATCTTTCCAGTGCGATGATCAAACCCTTGCGATGCTCGAAGGCGAAGGCCGCGTAATCGCCCGTTATGTAGGTGAAAATCCCAACGGATCACGTAATTTAATCGCTGGAATTAGCAACGCGAAGGGCAATGTGGTTGGGCTTATGCCTCACCCAGAACATGCAATTGATGAGCTAACTGGACCATCTGCTCAAGGACTTGGCTTCTTTACTTCAATCTTGAATGCGATGGTGAAGTAATGGCGTTAGATACCGTCGCAATTGCACAAACAACTCCAGATAACTCACAACCATTTGCCGAACTTGGGCTAAAACCCGATGAGTATGCGCGCATCAAGGAAATTCTGGGTCGTCGCCCAACATCGTCAGAGCTCGCAATGTATTCAGTGATGTGGTCAGAACACTGTTCATACAAATCATCAAAGGTTCACCTAAAGCAGTTTGGTGAAAAAGCTCCCAAGTCAGATGCGTTGCTCGTTGGTATTGGAGAAAATGCTGGTGTTGTTGATGTTGGACAGGGCTACGCTGTAACTTTTAAAATTGAATCACACAACCACCCATCATTTGTTGAGCCGTATCAAGGTGCAGCAACAGGAGTTGGCGGAATCGTTCGTGACATTTTGACAATGGGTGCTCGACCAATTGCAGTTATGGATCCACTTCGTTTTGGTCCAGCAGATGCGCCAGATACCCGTCGCGTCTTGCCTGGAATCGTTGCAGGTGTTGGTGGTTACGGAAACTGTCTCGGACTTCCAAATATCGGAGGCGAAGTTACCTTTGATGAAACTTATGCAGGTAATCCACTTGTAAATGCGTTGTGCGTTGGAGTAATGAAGCACAGCGATATTAAGTTGGCCAAGGCTGCAGGTGCCGGCAACTTAGTTGTGTTGTATGGAGCAAAAACAGGTGGCGATGGAATCGGTGGCGTATCTGTTCTTGCATCAGAAACCTTTGGTGCAGGTGGATCGACCAAGCGTCCAAGTGTTCAGGTTGGCGATCCATTTGTTGAAAAGGTTTTGATTGAATGTTCACTAGAAATCTTCGCTGAAGATCTAGTTGTAGGCATCCAAGACCTAGGCGGAGCAGGCTTATCCTGCGCCACAAGTGAGCTGGCATCTGGGGGTTCTGGCGGCATGAAGGTGCAGTTAGACAAGGTTCCACTGCGTGATCCTTCACTGTCACCTGAAGAGATCTTGATGTCGGAATCACAAGAGCGCATGTGTGCCATTGTTGAACCAAGCAAGATCGATCGCTTTCTAGAAATCTGCAAGAAGTGGGATGTAACTGTCACTGTGATCGGAGAAGTTACCGATGGAAATCACCTTGAAATTACCTGGAATGGCGAGTTGATTGTTGATGTTCCACCACGCACAGTGGCCCATGATGGTCCGGTTTACAACCGTCCACTGTCACAGCCTGATTACATCAATCAAGTAAATTCACAAACAGTCAATGTTCCGATTCCTGCAACAGCTTCAGAGATTAAAGCTGCTGTTTTGAAGTTAGCTGCGGCACCTAACCTTGCAGACAAGTCTTGGGTCACATCTCAGTATGACAAGTATGTTCAAGGAAATACCATCCAATCCCAACCTGATGATTCAGGAATGATTCGTATTGATGAAACAACTAACCTGGGCGTTGCAATCTCAACTGATGCAAATGCAAACTGGTCTTATTTAAATCCATATCAAGGCGCAAAGTTGGCTTTAGCAGAAGCGGCACGCAATATTGCAACCGCTGGTGCTCGTCCATTAGCTGTCACCAACTGTCTTAACTTTGGTTCACCAGAAGATCCTGGTGTTATGTGGCAGTTTGCTGAATCTGTTCGGGGATTGGCAGATGGTTGCTTAGAGATGGGGCTACCAGTTACTGGCGGAAATGTTTCTTTTTACAATCAAACCGGTGCGGTTGCAATCTTGCCTACACCGGTTATCGGTGTTCTCGGAGTTATCCAAGATGTTCGCACCCGCACCCCAATGAGTTTTACTCAAGCAGGGTTGGATCTGTATTTGGTAGGTGAAACCCATAACGATCTTGCAGGTAGCGAGTGGGCTTTCTTGCACAACCAACGTGTTGGACAATCTCCAGATGCTGATTTACAGCGTGAAATGCGCCTTATAGAGCTGCTTCTTGAAGGTAACTCATTCTTTGCAGCAGCCCATGACTTAAGTCAAGGCGGTTTATCTGCTGGATTAACTGAGATGGTTTTGCGACATAAGGTTGGCGCAACTATTGCACTTGAAAATGCAGGAGTTGCATTGCTCAGCGAGACTCCAGGTCGCGTAATAGTGGCAATTGATCCTGCCCATACCTCAAGGTTTGAAGGTTTAGCGATCAAAAACTCAATTGTGATTACAAAACTTGGCACAACTGGGGGAGACGCATTAACCATCAATGATGCTGTAATTTCCTTAGCTGAGTTATCAACCGCTCACACCTCAACATTTCCACGGTTGTTTGGATAGATAGATGCGCGATCCTCAGATACTTGAACAGGTTAAGAGCACTCTTGCGCTCCTAATCTCTAAAGCTCCTGGGCGAGCAATTGAAGTCCGTATTCCTCCGTATGCGGCGGTTCAATGTGGTGAAGGCCCAACGCACACACGTGGAACTCCACCAAACACAATCGAGATGGATGCACAAACCTGGCTTGCACTTGCTAACGGACAAATGTCGTGGGAACAAGCTTTAGGTGATGGCAAGATTGCAGCCTCTGGAGTTCGTGCAGATTTGTCCGAGTACCTACCGCTAGGAGCACAGTCATGAGACGTCCCGATGGATTACTCAACCATAATGTTCTAGGTGAAGATAAAGGCCCACAAGATGCATGTGGTGTCTTTGGTGTGTGGGCACCTGGTGAAGAGGTTGCAAAGTTAACCTTCTACGGTCTTTATGCGCTGCAACATCGAGGTACAGAATCTGCCGGAATTGCAACCAGTGATGGCGAAAGAATTCTTGTGTATAAAGATATGGGTCTAGTTTCTCAAGTATTTACCGAAGGTGATTTAGCAACCCTTAAAGGAAATCTTGCTATTGGCCACTGCCGTTACAGCACAACAGGATCTAGTACCTGGGTCAATGCTCAACCAACCCTGCGCCCAACTAAGTATGGAACGCTGGCTTTAGCCCACAACGGCAACTTAACCAACACCGGTGATTTAGCTGAATTAGTGCAAAAACTTGAAGCTAGTTACACACGTGGTGCAACCACTGACACCGAGATCATGACCGCTCTGATCGCATTGCAGGATTCAAAGAATGTAGAGGCAAGCGCGCTAACAGTGCTGCCTCAGCTAGAAGGTGCTTTTTCATTGGTGTTTATGGATGAACACACCTTGTATGCAGCTCGTGATCGTCATGGTGTGCGTCCACTAGTTCTTGGAAAGTTGGAAACTGGCTGGGTGGTTGCATCAGAGAGCGCTGGCCTAGATATTGTCGGTGCAGCATTTGTGCGTGAGATCGAACCTGGTGAATTCATTTCGATTGATGCCAATGGTGTGCGTTCACAACGATGGGCAGAGGCGCAACCAAAGGGATGTTTGTTTGAATATGTGTACCTGGCACGACCTGACACAACGATAGCCGGAAGCGGAATCCACAAATCACGTGTTGCAATTGGAGCACAACTTGCAAAAGAACATCCAGCGATCGCTGATCTTGTTATTCCAGTGCCTGAATCCGGTACACCTGCGGCGATCGGTTATGCAAAAGAGTCTGGAATTCCTTTTGGAATGGGATTAGTTAAGAACTCTTATGTGGGACGAACATTTATCCAGCCTTCTCAAACTATTCGCCAATTAGGTATTCGTTTAAAGCTCAACCCATTGCGCGAAATTATCGAAGGCAAGCGGATCGTTGTAGTTGATGATTCGATTGTCCGCGGAAACACACAACGTGCAATTGTCCGAATGCTACGCGAAGCTGGTGCCCGCGAGATCCATGTTCGAATCTCTTCACCACCAGTTAAGTGGCCTTGTTATTACGGCATCGACTTTGCTTCACGTGCCGAACTAATCGCTAATGGGTTAGATGTTGAAGAGATTCGCCGATCAATCGGCGCCGATTCTTTGGGGTATGTATCTCTCGAAGGCTTGATTTCCTCTACTGAAGTACCCGCAGAAAGGTTATGTTCTGCTTGTTTTACAGGTGAATATCCAATCCGCATCCCAGAGGATTTATCTGAAGGAAAGATGCGCCTAGAAATCACGGAAGCACACGGTCACTGATGTCTACATATAAAGATGCTGGCGTTGATATTGATGCAGGAGATCGCGCTGTTGAGTTGATGAAGGCTTCGATTGCTAAAGCTTCACGTCCAGAAGTTATGGGCGGTATTGGTGGCTTTGCTGGTTTATTTGATGCAAGCAAGTTGAAGGATATGAAACAACCCCTGCTTGCAACATCGACAGATGGTGTTGGCACCAAGACTGAAATTGCTCGCGCACTTGGCAAATACGACACTATTGGCGAAGATTTAGTTGCGATGGTCGTAGATGACTTAGTTGTATGTGGTGCAGAACCGTTATTCATGACAGATTACATTGCGGTTGGAAAGGTTGTTCCAGAACATATCGCAGATATTGTTGCCGGAATTGCGCGGGGTTGTGCAAAGGCAAACACAGCTTTGATCGGCGGCGAAACCGCAGAGCATCCAGGTTTATTAGATGATGATGAGTTTGATGTGGCGGGTGCTGCAACTGGAGTTGTAGATGCAGAGCGTCAATTAGGCGCTCATCGAGTTAAGACCGGCGATGTAATTATTGCAATGCCTTCTAGTGGCTTCCATGCAAATGGCTACTCACTTGTTCGACACATCATTAAAACCGCAGGTTTAAGCTTGCATGCAAATGTGAGCGAGTACGGAAAGACATCAGGCGAAGTGTTTTTAACTCCAACCGAGATTTACACCCTTGATTGTTTAGCGTTGATTAGGTCGATGCCAGAACATCTTCACGCTTTTTCACACATAACTGGTGGCGGTATCGCAGAGAACACCGCACGAGTAATTCCAGATCATTTAACGGCAACATACGATCGTTCTACCTGGTCACTTCCTGTCGAAATGGAGTTCATGGCAAAGATGGGCGGAGTTCCTCAAGCCGATATGGAGCGCACCTGGAACTGTGGCATCGGCATGAGCGCCTTTGTTGATCCATCTGTAGCTGATCTGACGCTGCGCTCCTTGGCCGCTCGAGGGATGAAAGCCTGGGTTGCAGGGGTGGTTTCTGAGCGGGAAGGCTCAAATCCACGCTCAACTTTGGAGGGCGCCTACAAGGCGCGATAACCTACCTCCCTGACGCACAGCAATTAGTGAAGGAGGTCGCCCATGGGTCGCGGCCGCGCAAAAGCAAAGCAAACTAAAGTTGCACGCGATTTGAAGTACAACGCGCAAGATATGGATCTAGATCGTCTTGCAAAGGAACTTCATGGCGAGATTGATACAACCTCACGCAAGGATGATGATGATCCATTTGCTGAGGGCAACTACATTCCACGTGCGTGAGACCAACACCGTACGTAGCTTCACTTCGTATCTACGAACCATTATCTGCATTTGAACCTGCCGACCGTTTGCGGTGGCAGAGTTTAGAAAATGATCCCTTCTCCTTTAATAAGGAAGAAGAGTTATCACTGCATCGCGTAGTTCAACCTGAACCTCCAGCAGGCCGACCAGATGGTGTTCACATCTTTGATCGCGATGGGGTTCGTTTCGTCTCACCCTGGGCAACCGCAACTCGATGTTGGGCAGCACTAGATAACTTCAAGGACTCTCTTCCGAGCACAGTTGTTCCATACTTTGTTTCACCTGCCATGGAAGAAGTAATCACCGCAGGTGTTGATTTGCTTGAAGATAAAGTTCCACATATTTTAAATGAAACCTGGATTATTCCTCCACGGTGGTTTATTTTGTTTGCACCAGAAGAGCGAACACGAGGAACAAATGCCGATGGTTTGTATTGTCGTGCGGTGACAACGATAGCTAATGCAAAACAGCGCTGTGATGGTGCACATGATGCGGTGCTCAATGCTTTTGGGGATGGCCCAGTTGAGCAAGAGTTAGAGAATTTACTTTCGTGGCTTGAAATGTTTCATCCAGAATCATTAGTTGAGTTGGATTACGGCGGGTTAGCCAATTACATGGATAAAGCATTACGTGAATCTGGTGAAGATGGACTTGAATCAGATTCATCAATTGAAGATGTAACGCACTCTGTTGCAGGTCTTGCCGCATCTGATGGAATGATGGCGGGGGTTGGATATCAACGTTTGATGTCCCGTTGGCGCTTAGTTCAAGCCTATGAGCAGGCCTCGTAGGTATTGCTTCACGCTGAATAAATCGCAATACTTCACCCCAATACGGTCCAAAACGGACAGCCCAACTCAAAGGAGTCACTATGAACCGCATCCCAGATGCTGAAGTTCTCTTGACCCCCAAAGAGGTTGCGCAACGGTTCCATGTAAATCCAAAGACGGTTACACGCTGGGCTAAAGCTGGAAAGTTAACTGCAATTCGCACATTAGGTGGCCACCGTCGTTATCGTGAATCAGAAGTTCTCGAACGATTGCGTGAATACAAGGAATCAAGCTCTTAGCAGTAGGATTAACTCATGGCCGATAAGAATGATGACATGAAAGCAAGAATGCTTGCTGCCCTTGAAGCGAAGAAAAATAAGCCGGGCGCACCAGGTACTCAAAACCATTCTGAAACCGGATCAAAGATTCGCGGCGGACAACGCAGTGGTGGCGCTCCACAGGTACAGCGCAAAGCTGGTCCTTCAGGATCAGGTTCTGCTGGCTAAGGTTTTACAGCAAACCGCGTCGCTTCAACAGCGGCTCGATCTTTGAATCACGGCCACGGAAGTTACGGAACATCTGCATTGAATCAATTGATCCACCGCGTCCAAGAAGTGTGTTCTTGAAATGCTCACCATTTTCACGCTTTAAGCCACCGTTTTCCTTAAACCAATCAACTGTATCTGCATCCAAAACTTCGGACCAGATGTAGCCGTAGTAACCAGATGAGTAACCACCTGCGAAGATATGGCTGAAGTAGGTAGAGCGGTAACGTGTTGGCACAGGTGCAAAATCAAGGCCATAATCCTGAATCGCTTGAGCCTCGAAGGCCACAACATCGGTGACCTTCGAAGCCTCTTCTGTGTTCATCGAGTGCCACGCTAGATCCAAGATCGCTGCAGCTAAGTAACTTGTTGTTGCATGTCCTTCATTAAAGGTACGTGCTGCGTTCAAGTTATCAATCCACTCTTGTGGCAGCTTTTCGCCCGTTTCATGATGGCGGGCGTAATTTTCTACAACCTCAGGCCACAGGATCCACATCTCATTAACTTGTGATGGGAATTCAACAAAGTCACGCTGAACACTTGTGCCTGAAACACGTGGGTACTTAACCTGTGACAAGAAGCCATGGATTGCGTGACCAAACTCGTGGAACAAAGTAGTTGTTTCATCATATGTAAGAAGTGTTGGCTTGCCTGCAGGTGGCTTTGGGATATTCAAGTTGTTAACTACAACTGGAAGTTGATTAAACAGGAAGTTCTGATCAACAAGATTATTCATCCAAGCTCCGCCACGCTTTGAATCACGTGTGTAGAAGTCTCCGATAAACAAACCAACCTTTGATCCATCGGCATTATTTATCTCAAAGGCACGGGCCTCTGGGTGATAAGTAACCAAATCTGGACGCTCTTTAAATGTAACTCCAAATAACTTGTTAGCTGCGAAGAAAACACCATCATGTAGTACGCGCTCGAGTTCAAAGTATGGACGCATCTTTGAGGTATCAATGTTGTACTTTTCTAAGCGAACCTTCTCGGTATAGAAACCCCAGTCCCAGCTTTCAATATCTGTTCCGGCAGCTTTCTTCAGATCTTCCGCTTCTGCTTTTGCATTGCGCACTGCAGCTGGAGCAATCTTACGAAGCATTGCATGGACATTGTCTGGATGCTCAGCTGTCTGAACTGCAATTACATGCTCGGCATGTGTTTCCTTGCCAAACAACTTTGCACGTTCTGCACGAAGCTTTACCATCTTCAGAAGAACCGGCTTGTTATCGCTTTCATTAGCGCGGTTAGCCTTCAATAATGATGCTTCCATGATCTTTTTGCGAAGCGTACGATTGGTTAGCGAATCCAGTACGGGATTACCCGTGAAGTTCACCATTCCAATAAGCCACTTGCCATCATGTCCGCGATCCTTTGCCGCAGCAGCAGCTGCCGCGATTTCGTTCTCGCTGAGGCCATCTAATTCTTCTAGTGATTCAACTAAGACTGCTAAATCATTGGTATCTGCCAAAACATTTTTAGAGAAGAGAGTTTCAAGTGATGAAAGCTCTTCATTGAGCTCCTTCAGGCGTGCCCGCTGTACATCGGTTAGATGTGCACCAGCATGAATCAAATCCTTGTAGTAACGCTCAAGCAGCCAGGCATCTTCACTATTGAGACCAAGTGATTCGCGAGCATCGTAAAGATCCTTGATTCGCTTAAATAGCGTTGGATTCAAGTTAATCGCATCCTGATGCGCAGCAAGTTTTGGTGCAATCTCTTCTTCGATCGCATCGAGCGCATCATTAGTGTCACTTGATGACTTGTTGTAAAAGACCAACAATATGCGCATTAGGTACTGCCCACTCTTTTCAAGGGCAACAATTGTGTTCTCAAATGTCGCAGCACCTGGAGTATCAAGAATTGCTTGAACTTCAGCTAACTGTTCCGCGCATCCTTCATAGAATGCAGGTAGGTAGTGCTCCTCTTTAATCTGAGCAAATGGTGGCAGCTCATATTCAAGGGTGCTTCGTTGGGCAAATGGATTCGCGTTAGTCATAACGCGAAACCTATCAATTAAAGGAAGTTTTAACGAGGGCGACGGCGACGTTGGCTTGAGTTAGGACGTGGACGCTTTCCGCCGCTACGTACTGACTTTTCAACGATTGGCACGATGTAAGGAATACCTGATGGCTCCTGCGCACCCGTAATCTTCATTAACTCAGTACTCAATGGTGTAACCCCAACAAACTTAGGGGTTACTCCTGCGCGCTGTGTAAGTCCACCGATCGACTTTTGCTGACGAGTAGTCGCAAGAGTGACAACAGTTCCGGCCTCACCCGCACGAGCAGTACGACCCGCACGGTGTAGGTAATCCTTGTGATCTGTTGGTGCATCAACGTGGACTACAAGTGAAATTCCATCAACGTGAATACCGCGAGCTGCAACATCTGTCGCAACTAGAGCAGCGTTTGGAGTCTCCTTGAAGAGCGCCAAAGTACGTGTACGTACCGCTTGAGACTTTCCACCGTGCAATGCACCAACTGGAACACCAGCGTGAGCAAGCTTGTCAGCTAAACGATCTGCACCGCGCTGAGTCTTTACGAACAAGATTGTCTTTCCGTTACGAGCAGCAACCTGATTTGTGATGTCATCTTTATCAGTTGGATTCATAACCAATACGTAGTGCTCCATTGTTGAAACAGAGGCACGATCGTTTTGAAGTGAGTGAGTCTTTGGATTCTTCAGGTACTGACGAACCAATGAATCAACACCACGATCTAGAGTTGCAGAGAAAAGTAAACGCTGACCATCAAGCTTTGCCTGATCAAGGATTTCCTTTACTACAGGCAAGAAGCCCATATCTGCCATCTGATCTGCTTCATCAAGAACAGTAATTTGCAGCTGATCTAGTTGAACTTCACCCTTATTGAGTAGATCGATCAAACG
>JBDLUF010000017.1:0-15508 GCA_039805445.1 Actinomycetota bacterium
ACCAACACCAACACCAACACCAACACCAACACCAACACCAACACCAACACCAACACCAACACCAACACCAACACCAACACCAACACCAACACCAACACCAACACCAACACCTGTTGTGACGGCGACTCCTTCGCCAACACCTACAGCGAAGGAATTCTCTTTAGTTTCTTCAACAAAGAATTCAACATCGATAGTTTTGAAGAGTACGACGAAATCTGTATCAATACGTGTGGGAAAATCTCTAAGATTGATAATTCCTACGATTGGTTCAAAGACAGCATTAGTCACAACAACATTAAAGGTTCCATCTGGTAAGAGTCAGAAACTTTCATCAGTTAAAGTCTCAAAGAACATGCGATTTGGTACCCCAGTGGTTAAGTTCGCTTCCGTTGGTACATTCCGGATGAGCATCAAAATTGGCGCTAAAACCAGGTATGTAACGATCAAGGTCTTGCGCTGAACCAGCCTTCTTCGAGGGAGTGATTTTTTCACTTTCTAAGCCCTTTTTAAGCATCTGAGCGTGCGCATACTTAGCCGTAACCCTTCACAAACCGTACGATTGCCCTGCACGACAACCACCAGAAGCTCTGGTGGCCCTACAAAAGGAGAACAAAGATATGCGCAGTTCAAACCCTGTTCTTGGACGGGCGTTTAATCAGCGTGGATACGCTGCATTCGATCCGAGCACAATTAACTCAGACCCAGCAGCGCTAGAAGATTTATACAACACACCTGCCGCTTCATCATTGCGCACAGGACGTATGACAATTGATGATGTTGTCGCACGTACTGCAATCATGTTTGCAGTATTGGTAACTGTTGGTGCAGTTGCTTGGACACTTAACCTCGGTGGCGGAGCGCTAATGCTCGGCTTCATCGGTGGACTTGTCCTTGGATTGGTTAACTCATTTAGCAAGACGGTAAAGCCTGCGATGGCGATTGCTTACGCAGCTTTCCAAGGTCTTGCACTTGGAACAATCTCAAACCTTTACAACACCGTTTACGACGGAATTGTTAGCCAAGCAATCTTGGTAACACTAAGCGCATTTGCCGGAATGCTTTTTGCATTCAAGAGCGGACGCATTCGTGTAACTCCAAAGTTCACAAAGGTACTTATGACCGCAATGATCGGTTACCTAGTACTAGCTGTTGTTTCACTTGTATCTTCACTGATTACAGGAACAAGCATTTACAGCATTGGTGGACTTGGCTTGATCATCGCAACAGGTGGAATGGTTCTTGCAGCCTTCTTCTTAATTCTTGATTTTGATTCAATTCAAAAGGGAATTGCAGCGGGAGCTCCAGAGTCAGAGTCATGGAGAGCAGCATTTGGTCTCATGGTCACAATCGTTTGGTTGTACCTAGAGGTGCTACGCGTTCTTTCAATCCTGCGTGGAAATGACTAATTGATCTAATTAGAGATCTTCATCGAGGGGCTTCAGGTTATTTACCTGAGGCCCTTCGACATTTCTAGTCTCCGGAATTCGGTAGACCAGAAAGAGTACAACGGTAAAGATCACCGCAGAGAAGCCAAAAGCGGTTCTATATGAGTACATATCAGAGATCCAACCAATAATGATTGGCCCAAAGATCATTCCGGCATCACCGGCCATCTGGAAGATAGCGATTACCTTGCCGCCCTTGCCCTTGATGATGTCTCCAACAATGCTGGCTGGAGTTGTAGAAAGAAAAGCACCACCAAAGCCAAGAATGATCATGGAAAGAATGAACATCCAAGCATTGACCGCGAAGGTTAAAACTAGAACACCCAGAAAGACGATGTTTGCACCGATTATTGATGCAGCACGACGGCCCTTAGCATCTGAAAAACGTCCAGCTTTCAGCAAAATTGCACCTTGCACAATGGCAGAGATCGCAAAGCCGTAACCAACAACTGCGGTAGTTGAATTCAGCTCTTCAGTTACAAACACTGGCAAGATTGATGCGCGCATTCCGAAGAACACCCAGGTACCGATAAAGGCTAAAACAAGTGCGATTCGGTAAGGAGGCATCGCTAAAGCTTCACGAATTGTTGTTGCAGGTTCTGCAGAACCGTTCTTTACCTTTGCACCGATGGAATCACCCTTAAGAAAAAAGAGTGCAACTAGACCAGAGAAAAATAACAAAATAGAGTAAACAAAAAACGGTGCACGCAAAGAGATAACTGAAAGCAAGCCACCAATCGCAGGTCCCGCCATACCACCAACAATGAATGATCCTTGGTACACAGATTGAGCATGGCCACGTTGATCATCACTTACCGATCGCAAAATCACTGAACTTGCTGCAACGGAAAACATTGAAGATCCCAAACCACCAGCTGCTCTAAAGAAGAGTAGCTGTTCATAGTTTTGAGCAACTCCTGCAAGAAAGGTGAAGAGAGAAACCATAAAGACACCGGTTGAAAAGACTTTTCGCTCGCCAAACTTATCGACCAAGGTTCCAGAGATTAACCCGGAAGCAAAGCGGGTAATCGCAAAGGCTGAAACCATCAATCCGATCGCAGCGTTATTGACTCCAAATGACTTTGCAAATACCGGAATCGCTGGCATCACGATGCCAAAGCCAACCGCTACAAAAAAGGATGCAGCAATAAGAATGGAAACTTCACGAGGAAGATCTCTAAATGGTGAGCGGATCAACCCAGGGACTCTCCTGCAGCTTCATCACGTGCGGCTGCGTACTCCTTGTTAGAGCGAAGTGGAGTTTCGCGGAGTTTGAGCGCCAAGAAGAATCCAATTGCAGTAATCGGCGCTGCTGCATAGAAAACAATGTGGAAAGAGTCCACAAATGCGCTCAGTGCAGTTGCCTGAATCTCAGGTGGAAGTGACTTGAGCACCGCAGTGTTTTCGCTGATGCCTTCAAGCTTTGCCATGTCAAAACCCTGAAGTGCTGTGGGATTAGTAGTTGCTAATTCAGCAAAGTTGCTCTGCAAGTAATGTCCCACACGATTGGTCAAGATACTTCCGAAGATTGCGGTGCCAAAGACAGAACCTAGCGAGCGGAAGAATGTGTTTGAACTTGTCGCAACACCCATGTCCTTGAAATCAACTGAGTTTTGTAGGGCAATAACAATGGTCTGCATAGATAGACCAAGGCCAGCGCCAACAAAGATCGCATAAATTGCGATCTGCCAAAACGGCGTATCGATTTGCAAACGGGTCATCATCAAGATTCCAACAGTCATCAACGCTGTTCCCATGATTGGGAAGCGCTTGTAATGACCATGCTTTGAAATAAGTTTTCCTGAAATGATTGATGTAGAAACAATGCCGAGCATTAATGGAATCAACTTAAGGCCAGCTGATGTAGCGGTATCGCCCTTTACTACCTGAAGATAGAGCGGCAACATAACAATCGCGCCAAACATTCCAGCACCGATAACCGCTCCTAGTAGAGAGGTAAGGGAAAAGGTATGGTTCTTAAATAGATGCAGCGGAAGGATTGGCTCCTTTGCGCGCTTTTCCCACATGAGGAACAAAACCGTCAGAATAATTCCAACAATTAAGTATGTAATGGTTCGTGAATCTCCCCAACCATTTTGTGGGCCATAAACAGCTAGTGACAACAGAACCAGGGTCACCGCAGAAACCATCAAGAATGCACCCAGGTAATCAATGCTGTGCTCACGCTTTACCTTTGGTAGGTGAAGTACCGCAGAAGTAATGACAAGGGCTGCGATTCCAAATGGAATATTGATGTAGAAAATCCAGCGCCACCCAGCTACGCCAAGGATCTGCGCATTGTCTGAGAAAAAACCACCTAGAAGTGGGCCGGCTACAGAGGACAAGCCCCATACCGCGCCGAAGTAACCCTGATAACGGCCACGTTCACGTGGAGACACGATGTCTCCGATGATTACAAAGGTCAGCGCCATTAATCCACCAGCGCCTAAGCCCTGCAGTGCGCGAGTTGCGATTAGCTGCTCCATGTTTTGTGAAGCACCTGCAAGAAATGATCCAATTAAGAAAACAACAATTGCGAATTGAAATACAACACGTCGCCCATAAATATCGGAAATTTTTCCGTACAACGGAGTAGATGCTGTTGACGTTAATAAGTAAGCGGTCACAACCCAGGTGTAATGATTCAATCCATCAAACTCCTCGACGATGCTTTTAAGCGCTGTCGAAACAATGGTTTGATCAAGTGCTGCTAGGAACATTCCCATCATCAAACCGCCCAAGATCACCATAATTTCTTTGTGAGTGAGTTGATTTGTACCTTCAGTTACTGGCTTCTCATTAGACATAAAGATAAGGTTACTCTGTGAAATCAGTTATAGCCGAACACTTAGTGAAGACCTATCGCAATGGCGAGGTCAAAGCACTCAATGATTTGTCATTAGATGTCGAAGAAGGCACTGTTTTAGGCGTGCTTGGACCTAATGGTGCAGGAAAGACAACAACTGTGAGAATTCTCGCAACCTTGCTAAAACCAGATTCTGGATCAGCAACTGTTGCAGGTATTGATGTCATTAAGCATCCGGACAAAGTTCGTGAACAAATTGGATTATCTGGTCAATATGCAGCTGTTGATGAGACATTAACCGGCTGGGATAACTTGGTGATGTTTGGACGTTTGTATCACCTAGGTCGTCAAAGTTCGATTGATCGTGCCAATGAATTACTAGAACGTTTTGATTTAACAGAGGCTGCAAAGCGCCCCATTAAGACATATTCAGGTGGAATGCGTCGTCGCCTAGATTTAGCAGCATCCTTAATTGTTAAGCCAAAGATTCTCTTCTTAGATGAGCCAACAACTGGTTTAGATCCACGTGGTCGCCAGGATATGTGGGGCGTCATTCAAGAGCTTGTTAAAGGCGGAGTTACCTTGCTATTAACAACTCAGTATCTGGAAGAAGCAGATCAACTTGCTGATGAGATCGCAGTTATTGATCGCGGAACAGTTATCGCTCGGGGAACATCTGATGCATTGAAGAAGCAGGTCGGCGGAGAACGTCTAGAAATTACTGTGGAGCCTAAGGATCTTGAGGCAACAAATCAGATCGTCGCAAAGATCAGCGGTCATGCAACACATGTTGATCTGCGCACCGTTAGCGCGCCAGTGCTTAATGGATCTAAGGATTTGATGGATGCCTTACGTGCCATGGATGAAGCAAAGATCCACCCGCTAGATATTGGTTTAAAGCGCGCATCTCTTGATGATGTGTTCCTCTCACTAACAGGACACGTAGCAGAAGAGACGGTAGAAGAACCAGCGACAAAGAAAAAGAGAGGCGGCAAGAAATGAAACATGCAATCGGTGATGCAGTAGTAATTACCAAGCGCCAGCTGCTTCAACTTGCTCGCGTTCCAGAGCTTCTAGTTTTCTCAACAATTCAACCCGTCATGTTTGTACTTTTATTCCGCTATGTATTTGGCGGTTCTATTGATTCAGGTCAACCTGGTGGATATGTACAGCTATTGATGCCAGGAATTTTTGTGCAGACAGTTGCCTTCACCTTGGCATCAACTGCAATTGGCTTAGCTGAAGATATGAAGAAGGGTCTAATCGATCGCTTCAGATCTCTGCCAATCTCACGAGGTGCTGTGATCTTTGGCCGCACCTTTGGTGATGCACTGCTCAATATCTTGGTTCTTGCTGTTATGGCAGGAGCAGGCTTTGCAGTGGGTTGGCGTCCAACCTCTGGCTTTGTGCAGATCTCTCTTGGATTCTTATTCCTCTTTATGTTTGGTTACGCACTTTCTTGGATTGGAATTTTGGTTGGCCTGTCAGTGAAAGAGGCTCGTACAGTTCAAAGCGTAGGCTTCTTAGTTACCTTCCCTTTGACCTTCTTATCCAACGCCTTTGCGCCAACAACTGGAATGCCAAAGGCGCTGCAGTACTTTGCAGAATGGAACCCGGTTTCAACAATGGTGGCTGCATGCCGACAATTGTTTGGTCTGAAAAATGAGTTTGGTGCAACAGCTAATTCATGGCCAAGCCAGCACCCACTAGAGACATCTCTGCTCTATATGGTGTTGTTGATGGTTATCTTTATTCCGTTGAGTATTCGCAAGTACAAAAACTACTCAAACTAACTCTTTTTAACTTTAAGCGTAAAACTCGGCGGCAACAATCTCTACTGAGATTTCGCGACCATTAGGTGCAGTGTATGAAACCTTTGCACCGATATCTTGACCAAGAACTGCTGAACCTAGTGGTGACTTCTCGCTGTAGACATCGAGATCACCGGAAGAGATTTCGCGAGAACCTAGTAAGAACTTCATTTCATCACCAGCGATAATCGCTGTGACAACCATTCCTGCACCAACCTTGCCATCGGCACTTGCTGGGGGTGTCCCGATGTGAGCGTTTTCTAACATCTGCTTCAGTTGTCGAATACGCGCTTCCATCTTTCCCTGCTCATCACGAGCTGCGTGGTAGCCACCATTTTCCTTGAGGTCACCTTCAGCGCGTGCTGCTTCAATCTTTGCTGTGACATCTTTGCGACCTGGGCCTTCGAGCTGGGTCAGCTCAGCGCGCAAACGATCTGCGGCCTCTTGGGTTAACCATGTCTGTGTCATAAGGCGTAACGGTACTGGCTATTTATGCAGCGCGACAACTGGATACATCGGCGTTAACCGCTTCGCTACGCGTAGGAACGGCGGTGACCAGTTCAACCTTTGCTTTACCGGCACCGATCTCTTGATCAATCTGCCCAACAATATTTTTATCAAAGTCACGGGCGATCAGGGTGCAGATCACTACTTGCTGACTGTCGCTTCTTTCAATGAAGTAGCGAACCGACGCTTCGCGATCACTTTCAATAGTAAATGAGACCAGCTGGGATCGAAGTGGTGGATTGGAGTGATACAACGCCGACCACAGCAGCCAACCGATTCCCAGAATTGCAACTACAAGGGCTACTACAGGCCAGCGTGTGGCTTTGGCAGCGCCGTATCGAGCTTCGTAGTTGAACGGCTCTGGAGATTGCATGACATGATTATGACATGGAAAGAGAAGAAATCTTTATGGGAGCTGCTGGCTCCGTGACTGTTGGTCTTTTAGTGATTGCAGTTGCCTTCTTGATGCGCAGTTTTTACAAGCGCTTCATGGGCATAGATCGAAGCGATGACTCAACCGAGTAATTTTCTTACCAAAATTTTCCAAGGCGTTGCGGTAGTTGCTGCAGCAGCACTTTTTGTGGGATTAGGTTTTTGGCAGCTACAACGCGCTGCAGATTTGAAGGAAAGTTTAAAGGTTGCCCGAACAGTTGATACAAATGTTGTTCCGTTGCAATCAGTTGCACAGCCTCGCGTGGCACTTGGGGCCGAGGCATTTAATAAAACCGTTTCCTTAACTGGCAAATACATTGCAAATTTCAAGGCACCTAATCAAGATGATGGAGCTGGTGTTGTTTCAGATTGGGAGGTTGCCTTAGCCCAAGTTGATGAACGTTCTGCAATCTTGGTTGTTCGAGGTTTATGGTCTGATCGCATGAATAACCCAGAGATTCAACAATCTATGAACATTGATATCCAGGGGGTCTTAGTCTCAAGCCAATCAACTGATCGCACCGACAATTCCCCCGGTGTAATTTCACGATTAGATAGCGCAGTTATTGTCGGTCTGACCGATTTGGATTTATACGATGGCTACATCTTGGCCCGTTCTGAAGCCAGCGATGGCCAGGAATTACAACGCACCCGCGTGACCGAGGAAAAGATCAACCCGAAAATCCCTGGCTACTACTGGCAGCACATCTCTTATGTGGTCATTTGGTGGTTGATGGCAGCTGTGGTGCTGTATCTACCCTTCTATCGCCGTAGAGTTACCCCATGAGCGGAGCAATCAAGCGGTACCGATTTATGGCGCTAGTAGCCGGAGTTATGTCTCTTCTGCTGTGGTTTGTTGATCTGCCAGTGGCATATCTATTTAATAATGAAGATTGGAAAGCCGCCGTTGCCTGGATTCCCTTTGTCCATGGCTGGGTTTACGCGGTCTATGTACTTGTTGCCATTCAATTTTCAGTCAAAGCCCGTTGGTCAATGAAAAAGATGATTTGGTTGATCTTGGCCGGAACCCTTCCGATCGCATCCATTGCTGCGGAGCGCAGAGTTGTTCGCCAATATTCGTAAGGTAATTAAATCTCTGATCTACCCACTGTATGAGTGGCGATTAGTTCGAGCCTTAGATTTTTCAAAGACCCCGCACCATGTTGGCGTCATCCTTGATGGCAATCGTCGCTGGGCAAAATCCAATCCAACAAATAATGATCCCCATGGCCACAAAGCAGGCGCTAACAAGATCATTGATTTCTTGGGGTGGTGTGATGATGCCCAGGTCAAGGTCGTAACTTTGTGGTTGCTATCAACCGATAACTTCAAGCGCTCGCAGGAAGAGATTGATGAGCTACTAAAAATTATTGGAAACACCGTTGATGAGTTAGCTGCCACCGGTCGTTGGAATATCAAAGCGGTGGGCGCACTTGATCTACTTCCACCATGGCTAGAAGAAAAGCTCAGTTCACTCAAGCCGATTCGTAATGATGGGGTCGAGGTCAATGTCGCCATTAGTTATGGCGGTCGCCGCGAAATCGTTGATGCGGTCAAGAGTTACCTCAATGAGGAAGAGGCGGTCGGTCACTCCATTAAAGATGCTAAAGAGAAGTTAACAACTGAAGATATTTCAAAGTTTTTATACACCGCAGGCCAACCAGATCCCGAGCTTTTGATCCGTACCTCTGGCGAGCAACGCCTTGGTGGCTTCTTGTTGTGGCAAAGTGCGTTATCAGAGTTCTACTTCTGTGAAGCCTATTGGCCAGATTTCCGTCGCGTTGATTTCCTTCGCGCCCTTCGTTCTTACTCTGTGAGACAACGTCGCTTCGGTTCATAAATCGATATCAAGATTTAACTTTCGTATCTCGCGTGTCTGCGCAAAATTGTTGGCTTGCAGTTCTACCTTTTAACTTGTCCGAAGCATTTCCGGCGAGAACAATTAAATCTAGGAGCAAGCATTGGCTGCTAAGGGTCAAAAAGCTAAGAAAACCTTTGTTTTAGATACCAGTGTTTTGCTCGCAGACCCCGGGGCGCTCTACAGATTTGCCGAACATGAAGTCATCATTCCGATCGCAGTTATCGGAGAGCTAGAAACCAAGCGCGATCACCCTGAATTGGGCTACTTTGCCCGCGCCGCTTTGCGTGCCCTCGATGATCTGCGGGTCAGCCATGGCCGCCTCGATAAAGCGCTAACCATTACCCCAGAAGGCGGAACCCTTTCCGTCGAACTCAACCACACCGATCTTTCAACTCTGCCTCATGGCTTCCTTCGCGATGGCACCAATGATTCACGAATCCTGGCGATCTCAAAGAACTTAATGTCAGATGGCAAGGAGGTTGTTCTTGTAACCAAGGATCTGCCACTTCGCGTTAAAGCCTCATCAGTTGGTGTCGAGGCCCAGGAGTATTTGGCCGAACTTGTTTCCAATAGCGGCTGGACCGGAATTGAAGAGCTAGATGTCAGCCACAGTGTTATCGATGATTTGTACTCCGGTGAATTTGCTGACCATGAGGCCGCCCACCAACTTCCGGTTCACACCGGGGTAGTGCTGCACTCTGAAAAAGGATCGGCCCTTGCCCGAGTCACCGCCGACAAACAGTTGAAGTTGGTTCGGGGAGATCGCCAAGCCTTTGGTCTTCATGGGCGAAGTGCAGAACAGCGAATCGCTCTCGATATTTTGTTGGATGAAAACATCGGCATCGTCTCTTTGGGTGGCCGGGCTGGAACAGGAAAATCCGCCCTCGCATTATGTGCTGGATTAGAAGCGGTCATGGAAAAACGACTTCACAAAAAGGTTGTCATCTTCCGTCCGCTCTATCCAGTTGGCGGCCAAGAGCTGGGATACCTACCCGGCTCCGAAGGCGAAAAGATGTCGCCCTGGGCCCAAGCGGTTTTTGACACCTTAGGCGCTTTGGTTAGCCAGCCGGTGATCGACGAGATCATCGACCGCGGACTAATCGAGGTCCTACCCCTGACCCATATCCGTGGTCGCTCCCTTCACGACTCCTTTGTCATCGTCGATGAGGCCCAATCCCTAGAACGAGGTGTCCTGCTGACGGTGCTTTCCAGAATTGGAACCGCCTCTCGAGTCGTCCTGACCCACGATGTTGCCCAGCGAGACAACCTCCGGGTCGGCCGCCATGATGGAGTTGTCGCCGTGGTCGAAACTTTGAAGGGCCACCCGCTCTTTGCCCATGTCACCTTGACCCGAAGCGAGCGCTCGCCGATCGCAGCTCTGGTCACTGAAATGTTGGAAGGCCCGGCGGCAAGCTAGCCTCTAAACAGGGGAGCAAAACACCCCTAAAACAATCTCACAGTCACATTTCGGACATATCGGACATTCCCCTTTCTGACCTGCGGTTTTACCTATCCACACCTTTGTGATTTCCTGAGAATTTCCGACTCCCGCGTACTTTGATTTGCCGATGCGCCTCAACTACCGCACCATAAAGGCATTCCCCTTAGGTTATTGAGCCTCATTTGAGGCTGATTGGCCATGGGATTAAACCGCGGGTGAGTGCCGGCGGGTGATGAGAGAAGGAAAGGAGTCAGGGTATGAACTCGAAGTCAGCTAAGTCGATCGCCATCCTTGGCATCTCATCCTCCCTGCTTTTGATCGCGACCCTGCTTCCAGCGGCCAACGCCATTGAGATGTCTCTGACCTCAACCGTTGAAGTTGAAGCGCCAAAGAGCGCCTCGATCGTTGAGCCAGAAACCGTTGCCGCTTTGTTTGGCGAGGATGACCTCACCGCCACAGCATCAGGTGCGATCTTCTCAACTCAGCTGGCTCTGGTCTCTGCCGTTAGCCGCCAGGTTGAGCTAGCCCGAACACCTCTAGGTGCCAAGAAGGTTGCCAAGAGCATCCTGATGGATGAGTACGGATTTAGTGAGAAGCAGTACAGCTGCCTCAATCAACTGTGGACCCAGGAAAGTAATTGGAATTACAAATCTCGTAACAAGAAATCTGGCGCCCATGGAATTCCTCAGGCGCTACCAGCAAGCAAGATGAATGTTGTCTCAACTGATTGGCGCACCAACCCTGTAACTCAGATCCGTTGGGGACTTCGCTACATCAGCATTCGCTATGAGACCCCATGCAAGGCGTGGGCAAAGCACAAGCGCAGCAACTGGTACTAAGCCACTTTCCCTGCTTTTCTAAAACCCAGTTTTAAACCCTCGCAACAAGTAGGTTTTTCAAACCCTCGCAACAATCACCGAATTAAAGTTCTGGCTTTGTACCAATCTTGACCAATTTGGAAGACTCAGCAAAGAAATCATTGCCCTTGTCATCGACAACAATGAAGGCCGGGAAATCAACAACATCGATCTTCCAGACCGCTTCCATCCCGAGCTCTTCAAAATCCAAAACTTCAACCTTGGAAATGCAATCCAAAGCCAGGCGAGCCGCCGGCCCTCCGATTGATCCAAGGTAAAAACCACCATGTGATTTGCAGGCGTCGGTAACAGCCTTTGATCGATTTCCCTTGGCCAGCATCACCATGGATCCGCCATTGGCCTGGAAGTAATCAACATAGGAATCCATGCGACCTGCAGTTGTTGGTCCAAAGGATCCTGAGGCATACCCTTCAGGGGTTTTGGCCGGACCTGCGTAATAAACAGCGTATTTCTTCATGTATTCAGGCATTGGCTTGCCCTCATCCATCATCGCCTTGATCTTGGCGTGGGCCAAGTCGCGGGCTACAACCAAAGTTCCGGTCAAGGAAAGTCGGGTCTTAACCGGGTGCTTGGACAACTCAGCTAAAACAGCTGCCATTGGCTGATTCAAATCAATCGCTACAACATTGTCATTTAAATGTTCATCAGTTGTCTCTGGCAAGAAGTGTGCAGGATCCCGCTCTAGCTCTTCGAGGAAGATTCCATCCTTGGTGATCTTCGCCTTTGCTTGACGATCTGCCGAACAGGAAACCGCGATTGCGATTGGCAGCGATGCACCATGTCGTGGGAGGCGAACAACGCGAACATCGTGGCAGAAGTACTTACCACCAAACTGTGCACCAATTCCTAAGGTGCGGGTTAGTTCAAGAACCTTTTGTTCTAATTCAATATCGCGGAAGCCATGGCCAGTTGCTGCATCTCCTGATGTTGGCAATGAATCCAAGTACTTGGTGCTGGCCAGCTTTGCGGTCTTTACAGTGTGCTCGGCACTTGTTCCACCGATAACAATTGCAAGGTGGTACGGAGGACAGGCGGCAGTTCCGATGGAACGGAGCTTTTCATCCAACCAGTTCATAAATGCGGTTGGGTTTAAAACTGCCTTTGTCTCTTGGTACAAAAATGATTTATTAGCGCTGCCGCCACCTTTGGCGATAAACATAAAGTTGTACTCATCCTGATGATCGCTATCTGCATAGATTTCAATCTGGGCTGGCAGGTTGTTGCCGGTGTTCTTTTCCTCCCAGGTCGTTACAGGGGCCATCTGGGAGTAACGAAGATTCAAAGTTGTATAGGCATCGTAAATACCTTGTGAAATAGCCACTTCATCCTTGCCAGTAGTTAAAACAAACTGGCCCTTCTTGCCCATTACTAAAGCGGTTCCGGTGTCCTGGCACATTGGCAGTACTCCACCAGCTGCGATGTTGGCGTTTTTCAAGAGATCGATCGCAACAAAGCGATCATTAGGTGAAGCCTCTGGATCTTTAACAATATTTGTTAACTGCTGTAAATGTTCTGCGCGAAGGTAATGGTTGATGTCATGGATCGCCTCAGATGTCAGCTTTTCAAGGGCGGATGGTTCAACCTGCAAAAACTCTTTATCGCCAAGCTGTACAACCGATACGCCCTCGCGACTTACAAGGCGGTACTTAGTTGTGTCCTCGCCAAGGGGCAGCAGATCTGAGTAGGAAAAGTTTGGCATCGGTCTTCTTATTCAGGCTTTACCGCGTCAAGTTTTTTCTTAGCTCCGTCCAACCATTCCTGGCAGATCTTGGCTAACTCTTCGCCGCGCTCCCACAACTTCAATGACTCTTCGAGGGTTGCGCTGCCAGCTTCAAGGGATTCAACAACTTCAGCGAGCTCATCACGGGCTGCTTCATAGGAGATCTTCTTTGCTTCGGCCATGGGTTAAATCTACTCTCTCTTAGTTGCCTTGTGCTGTGGCTTTGGTCTCGCCCTTTGCAAGACGAAGTCGTAATTCATCGCCCGCCTTCAACTTCTTTGGATCTGTCACGATCTGGCCATCAGCTAACTGAACAACTGAGTACCCGCGATCCAATGTTGATTGCGGTGATAAAGCCCGCACACGTGCCTTGATCTGCTTGAGCTCCTCTTTCGCCAATTTTATTGAAGCCCCAAAGGAGCGGTTGGATCTATCCCGCAGCCCAGCAATAACTTCAGCCCTTGTCGTGATTAATACATGCGGGTCTTTCATCACGGGGCGGTTTCTAAAGTTAGTTATTCGCGTAGCTTCTAGATCTAAACGATTGACCAATGTACGACGGGCACGATCGCGCATTGATTCAATCATCGCTATCTCTTCGCTGATATCTGGAACAACTCTCTTTGCAGCATCTGTCGGAGTCGATGCTCGGTAATCAGCAACTAGATCTAAAAGAGGAGAATCCTTTTCATGGCCGATCGCAGAAACAATTGGCGTTGTGCAGGATGCGGCCAATCGCACTAGACCCTCATCGCTAAATGGCAGCAGATCTTCGAATGAGCCACCGCCACGGGTAATGATGATGACCTCAACATCTTTATTGGCTTCTAATTCGCGTAGCGCATCTGATACTTCGCTGACCGCCGCTGCGCCTTGAACAGTTACTTCGCGGATTTCAAATTGAACACTGGGCCAGCGACGCTTGGCATTTTCAACAACATCTTTTTCTGCATCGGTATTGCGACCACAGATCAAACCAATGACCTTGGGCAGCAATGGAAGTGCAACCTTGCGATCTGAGTTAAACAACCCTTCACCAGCTAATTGATTTTTCAACGCCTCTAAACGTGCAAGTAATTCACCGACTCCGACCTGGCGGATTTCGCGGGCTGAAAAAGAGAGCGATCCATTTTTTGTATACCAAGAAGGTTTTGCATACATAACGATGCGAGCGTTATCAGGTAAAGGTTTAACAGCGGCGATAACTGATTTATGACACATCACTGAAATAGACATATCAACGCTGGGATCGCGCAGCCGCATAAAGGCCATCATTCCGCTGCGTTCATTCAACTCGCTGATTTCGCCCTCAATCCAAATAGGGCCTAAGCGATCGACATACTCCTTGATCGCCTCTGAAACGGTACGAACCGTCGCTGGCGCCTCACTTGAAGTTTCGAACATGGGATGAGCCTAATAGACTGCCCCCATGGCTAAGAGAGTTCTGCTGGCAGCGCCTCGCGGATATTGCGCAGGGGTAGATCGCGCTGTGATCACCGTTGAAAAAGCACTCGCTCTCTATGGCGCACCTGTCTATGTTCGCAAGCAGATCGTGCACAACGTTCACGTCGTTACCTCTTTGGAAGCAAAGGGTGCGATCTTTGTTGATGAAACAGATGAGGTTCCAGAGGGTCAGACCGTAGTTTTCTCAGCCCACGGAGTTTCACCGATGGTGCATGAAGAAGCAGCTGCGCGAAACCTTAAGACAATTGATGCAACCTGCCCATTGGTTACCAAGGTTCACCACGAGGTTCGTCGTTTTGCGACAGAGGATGCAGAGATTTTATTAATTGGTCACCATGGCCATGAAGAGGTTGAGGGAACTGCGGGAGAAGCACCAGACAAGGTCCGCATCGTCGATGGCCTCGAAGGTGCTCGCACCATCGTGCCAACTCCAGGAAAGAATCTGATCTGGCTTTCTCAAACGACATTATCTGTCGATGAAACTATGGAAACCGTTGCGATCCTCAAAGAGCGTTTTCCAGATATCCAAGCACCACCCAGTGATGACATTTGTTATGCAACACAAAATCGCCAAGAGGCGATCAAGGTTATTGCGCCACAAGCTGATTTAGTAATTGTTGTCGGCTCACAAAATTCATCAAACTCAGTACGCCTAGCAGAGGTTGCACTTGAATATGGAGCCAAGGCTTCACATCTAATTGATTACGCCGAAGAGATTCAAGATCACTGGTTTACCGATGTTGAAACAATCGGTGTAACAAGTGGTGCATCTGTTCCAGAGATCCTTGTAAAGGATGTATTGGCAACACTTGCAGAGCATGGATTCCGCGATGTTCAAGAGATCACCGCTGCTGAAGAGTCACTACTTTTTGCTTTGCCACCAGAGCTTCGTAAGGATATGAAGGCAGCGGGCCAGGCTTAATCTGCTTGTTGTGCGCTTCTCTTCTTTGAAGGCTTAGCCTTCGCCTTTTCATTCAAGTACACGAACCAGCCATACAGCGCTGAAATAATTAAAAATGGCGCCTCTGAAGCAAGCGCTGCGATGAAATCAATTCCAACTCGTGATGGTCTAAATCCATCCAACAGAATCGTCAAAGCTAGCGCTGATCCAGCAAAAGCTAATGGGGGAGTTACCACTGAAAC
>JBDLUF010000018.1:0-15035 GCA_039805445.1 Actinomycetota bacterium
TCACACGGTCTAGCTCTGGGCCAAGGGCGGCAACGTTCTTTGCTTCAACGCGACCTACTAATCCGCTAACTCGAGAGGTGATCAACCATTGAGAAGCCAACATTTGCCAGCGATCAGCAGGAGTTTGCATCAACCAAATATCAAACTTATTGCTTGGCAAGATTCTTTCATCACCATCAATACTTACAAGTGATGCCAGGTATGCAAGTTCGGCGATGAATGCGGTGCAAGATTCATCAACACCTAAATGTGTCGATATAACCTTTAGATCTCTTACGCCTAATCCACCCGCACGTAATGCATCTGCCGGATCATCGGCCCAAAAGTTAAGTAACTCTTCAACCCAGCGAAGCACCGTAGAAACATTTGCAATTGCTGCGAGATTTACTTGGCGCTCATCTCGCTTACTTCCGGACAACTTTGGCTCATTGACAAATCGTTCTTTGTGAATTTTTCCACCACGAAGTTGAATAGCAACCTCACGAGTCAAAATCACGGTTCGTTGATCAAGCGGAACAAGGAACTTCTTTTCCAAAAGCCAAGCAACACCTGGTCCTGGATTTTTAATGTCTCCAACACTTCCGCGAGGTGGCCCCCACATAAGTCTTTCCAAAACCTTTTGTGCATCCGCAGGTGCATCTTTGAGTTCAGATAACTTTAATTTCGCCATTGATGCCGGACCAAGTCCTGCAGGTTCTGCTCCGATTACTTCACGCAATTGTGTAGGCAAACGCATTCCATCATCTGACGGATAAATCAAACCAACCATTACTAAGTGCGAAAGTGCGGCTTTAGCCTCTTTTTCTGTAAGAGCTACAACCTCTTTTTCAGTAAAGGGTTCATTAATTGATGCAGCGGCTTCTAAAACCTGAAACTGCCAATGGTTAAGGGAATCAATCGCTCGAGCAAGACTTGGTGCAGAACAGGCACGAACAGCAAGGGATGCGATGTCTGAGGGAACCGGGGTAATCAAATCTGGACGGGCATTGAAAAGATTGAGGAAGGCAGCATCATCAACACTACGTAGGTAGTCGGAGAAGGAGCGCATTTCCATAACTTGCCTACATTACTGGCATATTGGAACTTCTTGTTAATCAGCCTCTTCGTTTACGCGGGGTTAGCCAGGTTCCAAGAGCGGCGAGGCGAACAACGATGGGGGAGATTGCTTTGCCGATGAAGCGAGCTTTTCTGAAATCATGAATTGGCCAACCTTCAGCCATAGCTCGCAAACCTAAAAGTGCATCGGGATTAATTGCCGATGGATGACCAACACATTGCAACAGCGGCAAATCATTGTTGCTATCGGAAAATGCTAAACATTGACTTAGGTCAAAACCTTTTTCACCAGCCAGCTCTGTTACCGCGACCGCCTTTTCCTTTCCATGCAACAAAGGTCCATTCATTCGACCTGTATATGTTCCATCTTTAATTTCAGCTTTACTGCCAAGCGCACCTGTTAGACCCAATCGGTTTGCAATTACAACGGCCATATCTTCTGGTGCTGCGGTAACTAAATACACTTCGACGCCTTCGGCAACTAATGATTGCGCGATATCAATTGTTCCCTGCCACATTGCGGGCGAAACATATTCATCATAAATTTCTTGAGCGATCGCTTCGATATCTTTTACATTGTGTCCACCAATAAAATCTGTGGCAGCATCCTGGAACCTTTGAATCTCTTCTTTGTTTTCCTTACCCGTTAAGCGAAATCTCAGGTTCGCCAAAACAAATCGAGAAATATCCTTCTTAGTGAAGTATCCACGCTGATACATACCTCGGCCCAAGAAGTAAATTACGGAACCGCGGATAAGCGTGTTATCGACATCAAAGAAGGCAGCCCGTTTGCTCGTGAGTGCCATGTCACTACCTTAGCGAGAGAACTCCTTGAGAGACGCTTTATGCTTTCCCAATGAGTTCAACAGTGCATGTAGTGCGCCACGGAGAAGTACACAATCCCGAGAAGATTTTGTATGGACGTCAGCCTGGCTGGAGATTGTCTGAGCGTGGACAAGAGATGGCGAAAACAATTGGGGAATGGTCTAAAACCTTAGATCTTGGAGCACTTCACGTCTCACCCCTTCAGCGCGCACAAGAAACCGCAGCACCAATTGCAGCTGCTCACAACATTTCAATAACTACAGATGAACGACTAATTGAAGCTGCAAATATTTTTGAAGGAAAACCATTTGGCGTTGGCGATGGGGTTTTACGCCACCCAGCAGCATGGAAACACTTATGGAATCCGTGGAAGCCATCATGGGGCGAGCCTTATGAAGAGCAAATCACGCGCATGCTTGCAGCGGTGTTTGCAGCAAACAAAGCAGCAAACGGAAAAGATGCAATTTGTGTATCACATCAATTACCAATTTGGATCTTAAGAAGTGCGATTGAAAACCGATCAATGCTTCATGATCCTCGTAAGCGTGAATGTTCTTTAGCGTCGGTGACAAGTGTTCACTTTGATGATGAAGGAATGATTTCTGGACTTACTTATTCCGAACCTGCACGTCACTTGCTGCCAGAGAAGAAGTAATGAAAAAACTCTCCGCTTTAGTTCTGCTTGCATTTGTAATAACAGCATGCGGTGGTGGGGGAAGTTCAAGCGCTGAAGAAAGTTTTGTATCAGGCGATGGTTCAACAACGTACATCAAGGTTTCAGATCGCAAGATTGCGCCTGCAATTACCGGAATGACTTTGTCGGGATCCAATTACACATATCAAAAAGATCGGGTCGCAGTTGTTAATGTCTGGGCTTCATGGTGTTCACCATGTCGTGCTGAGGCACCAACCTTGGTTGCATTGGCAAACAAGTACACCGATGTTGCCTTTATTGGAATTTTGACCAGAGATAATCCAGCAAATGCTGAAGCCTTTGAACGTAGATTCAAGATCCCTTATCCAACGGTGATAGATGACTCGATTCTTATTGGTTTTAAAGGCTCATTACCTGCAAATGCAATCCCCACAACGGTTATTTTGGATAAAACCGGGCGAGTAGCGGCACGTATTTCTGGAGTAGTTACCGTTGCTTCCCTCTCTAAATTGATTGAGAAGGTGTCGGCGGAATGAGAGATTTCTTTGTAGAACAGATCTTTTCCGGCTTTCTGGTTGCAGCTTTTCCATTTGCCTTTATCGCAGGTGTTATCTCCTTTCTTTCACCATGTGTTCTACCTCTTGTTCCGGGATATCTTTCATTTGCGGCAGGTTTTTCAGTAAGTCGAGGAAAGGTTCTGCTGGGATCTTTACTATTTGTCCTTGGCTTTAGTTTAGTTTTCATCTCTTACGGAGCCTTGTTTGGCGGTTTAGGAAATCAACTTTCAGCCAATGAGGAAATCATCTCTCGAATTCTTGGCGTATTAACAATTTTTCTGGGATTTATTTTTTACGGTCGCTTTCCTTTCTCTCCAACGATCCGCCCAAAGATGCGCACGACTGGCGGATTACTGGGAGCGCCGATGTTAGGAATTCTCTTTGGTATTGGGTGGACGCCATGTATTGGTCCCGCACTTGCCGCTGTTCAAACTCTGGCCTTTCAAGAGTCCAGTGCAGTCCGAGGTGCGGTTCTATCATTTGGTTACTGCTTAGGTCTTGGAATGCCATTTATCCTTTCAGGATTGTCATTGGATAAATCTGCAAAGCTGCGTTCATTTATTTATCGCCGCGGGGATATAGTTTCTAAAGTCGGTGGTGTTTTCTTAATTGCTATCGGCGTAATGCAAGTTTTGGGTTTTTGGAGTCAGATCATGAACTCAATGCGTTCACTCATCTCTGACTTTATTCCGGTGATTTAATGAGCCAACAAACGCAAATACCTGAGCTCGATAGCGTCGGTTTACTCCGATACGCCTGGAGACAGTTAACAAGTATGCGAACAGCGTTGATCTTGCTGCTCATGGTTGGTGTTGCAGCTATCCCAGGTTCATTGTTTCCGCAGCGAACTCAAAACCCGCTTCAAGTAGGTCAATACTTCAAGGATTCACCTGATGTTGCTCGTTGGATGGATCGCTTCTACTTATTTGATGTCTATGGTTCCCCCTGGTTTAGCGCTATCTACATTCTGCTCTTTATCTCCTTAATAGGCTGCGTCTTGCCCCGCACCTTTGAACATTTCAAAGCCGCTCGTGCCTTGCCTCCAACGACACCTAAGAACCTTTCACGTTTAGAGCACCACCAGTCATGGAGCGCGCACGGTAATGAGTTAGAGCTTGCTCGTAAGTGGTTTAAAGCAAAACGATTTAGAGTTCTAGAAGTCGACGGGTCGATCTCAGCGGAAAAGGGCTTTACACGTGAAACTGGAAACCTCTTTTTCCATTTAGCTTTAATTTTAATTTTGCTAGGGATCAGTTTCAGCTCTCTCTTTGGTATGCGTGGTGAAGCGATCGTCAACGTTGGTGAGAGATTTGTTAATACACCTACAAGTTATGACACTCTCAATTATGGAAAGCTTTACAAGGATTCAAACATTCCCGCATTTATGTTGACGGTAGATAAGTTTGTTGCCCAGTACAACCTTGAAACTAGCGCTCCTGAAGATTACACATTGGATGTCTCATTACTCAAAGATGGTTCAACCACAATTGAGAAGAAAAGAATCAAAGTAAATAGTCCAATGACTATCGGAACCACACGTGTATATCTACAAGCCAATGGATATGCACCAGTTGTGACTGTTAGAGATTCAAAGGGTGATGTTGCATTCCAAGGGCCAGTGACCTTTCTTCCACAAGATGCAAATCTTCGATCAATTGGTGCGATCAAAGTTCCAGATGCAGATCCACAAATTGGTTTCTTGGGTTCCTTCTTGCCTACATATGTCCGTGATGGTGCAAATGGTGGAGCTAGTGCTTTTCCTAAAGCGCTAAACCCACGGTTACTGCTTTCTGTCTGGAGCGGTGATTTAGGTCTCGACTCAGGAATTCCTCAATCTGTTTATCGAATAGATACAACAGATATGAAACAGATCGGCTTAAAGGGGTTAAAGCCTGGTGAAAGTTATGTTTATGAGGGTGGATCTATAACTTTTGAAGGTTATGTTCAGTGGGTAAACCTGAACTTCGTTGCAGATCCCGGAAAGCATCTTGCATTGCTTGGAGGTATTGTTGCGATCCTTGGGTTGCTCGCTTCATTATTTACTCGCAGACGCCGAATATGGATACGTGTTGGCGATGAGGTCGAAGTTGCAGCGTTAGCCAAGAATGCAGCTCCAGGGCTCGAGCTTGAAATTCAAGGTTTTGTAAAGATGTTAAAGGGAGAGAAATAGATGTCACGTTCATGGGCTTTTGCATCAAATTACTTGGTGTACTCAGCAATGGCTGTCTATGCAATCTCTTTTCTTACACATGCAATTGAAACCGCTTGGGCGGTAAAGGTTCCAACCGACAAGAGTTCAACATTGGATTACAAGCGCACTGAAAAGGTTGCTCGAATTGCAACGGCGATGATGATCCTGGGATTTGTACTTTTGTTTGCCGGTGTCATCGCACGTGGAATTTCTGCAGGAAGAGTTCCTTGGGGAAATATGTATGAGTTCTCCATTACCGGAGCTTTAGCATTTTCAGGGGCGTACTTATTAGCGCTTCGTAAATTTGATCTTCGCTGGCTGGGGCTTCTAGTTTCAGTCTCTGTCTTATTGACAATTGGTACTGCAGTAACAGTTCTGTATGTTCCAAGTGCACCATTGGTTCCTGCACTTAAATCTGAATGGCTTGTCATTCACGTATCTACAGCGATTATTTCTGGTGGAGTTTTCTTACTTTCCAATGTTATTGCCGCTGCTTACTTGTACTTAGATCGCATGGAGAGCAAGGGCGAACGAACACAATGGGCAAAGCGTTTGCCAGATTTAGAGTCTCTTGATCAGTTGTCGTATCGACTCGTTGCATTTGTATTTCCATTGTGGACATTTTCAGTTATCGCAGGTGCGATTTGGGCCGAAAGCGCCTGGGGTCGTTACTGGGGTTGGGATCCAAAAGAAACCTGGGCCTTCATTACCTGGGTTGCATATGCGGCCTATCTGCACGCCCGCGTAACTATTGGATGGCGTGGTCGTCGAGCAGCATGGTTATGCCTCTTCGCTGGCTCAACATTTTTGTTTAACTATATTTATGTAAATATCTGGGGAACTGGAAAGCACACCTATTCAGGGCTTTAAAGTTTTAAAGTTTGCCTAAGAAATCAGGATCATCATCTGGTGGCAGGATGCGGCGCTTTGGCGCTCTTCCACCTTTGCGCTTATTGCGTCCAGCGATTAAGTAAGCGATCGGTCCGATTGCAGCAGCTTGTGGCCCCAAAATAATAATGAGCAACAACCATCCCCACTTGGGAAGATTCTTGATCTGTGACTCATCTGTACGTGCACAATCAATGAGTGCGTAGATTGTTAATCCAAAGACCAGAACTAAAGGGATGAGCCTTGACATGCTCTTAGTGTATCCCTAACCCAATGGCTAGCAATATAGAAAAAACCATCTGCAACTTTCCGGTTCTACCTAGAACTGGAATTAGCTCCTTTCCTGAAATACCACTTAAAACTTGCCTTGAAATCGAGATGCTCATCGGCAATGCAAGGACTGTAAGTAGCGCTGGTGGAATCAATGTGGCTATCGCTGCAAGGTGAGCGAGAGCCAAGAGCGCTACATACATCAAGCGAGCGTTGCGATCTCCGATACGAACCGCAACAGTTAACTTTCCAACCAAGGCATCTTTTGGTCTATCTCGTAAATTGTTAATTGCCAGGATTGCACAAGAGAGAGCACCCATAGGAATTGAAACAATAAAACTTAGTAAGGTGATCTGCTCTGTCTGTGCGTAGTAAGTACCCATAGTTGCAACAACACCGAAGAAGAGAAATACAGATAACTCTCCAAGACCTTTGTAACCATAAGGATTCTTTCCACCGGTATATCCCCATGCTGCTGCGATTGAAATAACTCCAATAAGGATTAACCATGGTGATGTTAAGAGTGCGAGCCAGGCACCAGCGATGCTTGCGATCGCAAAGGAAACAATGGCGGCGGTTTTAACCGCTGAAGCGGTGGCCATTCCACTTGCAACTAGGCGGGTAGGACCCACACGATCTGCATCGGTGCCCTTAACTCCATCGCTGTAATCATTGGCAAAGTTCACTCCAATTTGAAGCCAGACAGCGACTTTCAATGCAAGGGCTGCGCGGAACCAATTGAAGTCAGCACCAACCAAAGCGGTAGCTACAACTACTGGTGCAATTGCTGCCGGAAGAGTGCGCGGACGGGCGCCGAGTATCCACTTATTCATGAGTTATTCCTTGCGCCAATCTCTTTCGATCAACTTTTCCAATACCTAGCAATGGTAGCGACTCTACGAAGTGAACTCCCTTTGGTTTTGCAAAGCTTCCGATTCTGCTTTCAAGTGCTGCTGCAATGCTGTCACGATCAACATCGCCAACAACTGCAATGTGCAAACTTTGCCCCCATTGTGGGTCTTCAACAGAAAATGCTGCACATTGGATTGCTGGGAATAAATCAGTCAAGATGCTTTCAATTGTATTTAAAGAAAGATTCTCACCACCGCTGATAATCACATCATCAGATCGTCCAATAACAACTAATTTGCCATCGATAATTTCACCTAAATCATTAGTCTCAAACCAGCCACCATTTAAATTGAGATTTAGTGCCAGGACCTTGCCGCGGATAAAGATTGCTCCTCCACGAACTTCGAGCTCTACGCCATCAAGAATTTCGCCGTTGTAAACACAACCACCAGATGTTTCGCTCATTCCATAAGTTGTAACAACCTTTATTCCTGCAGCTGTTGCTTGATTACGAACACCAGCAGAAAGGGCTGCGCCTCCAACTAACACACTCTTTGCACCCTGCAAATGCTTAAGTAGGTGATCATCACCATTTAAAGCACGAAAAAGTTGGGTTGGAACAATTGCGGTGAAATCAACTCGTGGGTATTCGCCAACGTGATTACGAAGATCTACAGGAATAGTTCCTAATTCAAATGCGCGTACAAAAACATTCACCGCTGCAACATGTGTTAGTGGCAAAAGTAGTGACCAGGTATCTCCAGATTTAGCTCCAACAAAAGAGTTTGATGCACGAGCAGATGACAACAGGGCGTTGGATGACAGAGATATTTCCTTAGGCGTTCCTGTTGTTCCTGATGTTCCAATAACTACCGCCGCCTGTGCTGGGGCAAACTCTGAAATGACCTCACCAAATCCAAGGGTGGGTCCATTACCTGCGAGAGCTGCTGTGATGTCCCTCGCTAATTGAGGAAGTTCGCATGCAGGGCTGACCCGCAGAATTTTTCGTTGTGACGAGTTATCCATTGCCGTCGTAGGCTATCGCTAGCAACGACGATGGAGGAAATGTGAGCAAGCCGATCAAGCGCGAATTTGGTAGCCGTGAGATTCCACAATGGGTGACCGCACCTGGTGGAGAAGATTTCATTGATATCAAATATCAAATGGGCGATGGAATCGCCAAGATCACTATTAATCGACCACAGGTTCGCAACGCTTTCCGCCCACAAACAATTATTGAATTAATCGAAGCCTTTAACTTGGCGCGTGACAATGAAGAGGTCGGCGTCATAATCTTTACAGGTGAAGGTACTGAAGCCTTTTGTTCTGGCGGCGACATCAGTGTTCGCGGTGATGATGGTTATTTGGGTGAAGATAAGTTAGCGAAAAAAGGAATCGGTCGTCTCAATGTTTTAGATCTTCAGGTTCAAATTCGCCGCACACCTAAGCCAATCGTTGCAATGGTTGCTGGTTGGGCAATCGGTGGAGGACATGTTCTTCATGTTGTGTGCGATTTAACGATTGCAGCTGACAATTCAAAGTTTGGTCAGACAGGTCCAATGGTTGGTTCATTTGATGGTGGCTACGGCGCAGGTTTACTCGCTGCACATGTTGGACAGAAGAAAGCACGTGAGATTTGGTTTATGACACGTGAGTACAACGCACAAGAAGCTTTAGATATGGGATTGGTTAACACTGTTGTCCCACTTGCAGAACTTGAAGCAGAAACAGTTTCTTGGTGCCGCGAAATGCTTCGTAACTCACCGATGGCGTTGCGCTTGCTTAAGGCCAGCTTGAACGCTGCAACCGATGGATTAGCTGGCGTGCAACAACTTGCAGGCGATGCAACACTTCTGTTTTACATGACTGAAGAAGGTCAAGAAGGTCGCGATGCATACCAACAAAAGCGCAAGCCTGATTTCGGAAAATTCCCTAAGCGCCCATAATTTATGGATCAACAACTTCTCGAAACTTTGCGCGTTATTGCGCTGCCAACGAAAACTAATTTTCGGGGGATAACAGTTCGCGAAGTCGCATTATTTAAAGGGGAATATGGCTGGGCAGAGTTCTCACCATTTCTTGAATACGATGATGCAGAAGCAGCACACTGGTTAGCGAGTGCAATTGAAGCTGCAACTACCCCTAGACCGCAGCTTTTTCGTACATCTGTAGCGGTCAATGGAACTATCCCCGACCTTAATGACCCTGCACAGTTAAAGAAAATTGTTGATTCATTTCCAGGAGTAAGAACCTTTAAAGTAAAGGTTGGAATTAACCTTCCTGCAGATTTAGCGCGGGTAAATATCATTCGTGAGTTACAACCTCAGGCAAAGATCCGAATTGATGTCAATGGTCTTTGGAGTGTTGCGCAAGCAGAAGAGTTCTTAAATTCAGTTGGCGAGATTGAGTATGTCGAGCAGCCTTGTTCAACCATTGAAGAGTTGCGTGAACTAAAGAGTAAAACTTCTGTGAAGATTGTTGGCGATGAGATTTTGCGCAAAGCGGTTGACCCATTTGATATTGATCTAATCGGTGCGGTTGACTACTTAATGCTTAAAGTACAGCCACTTGGAGGAATCAAGCGTGCACATGCAATTGCCGAGCATCACAAACTTCCGGTTGTTGTATCAAGTGCACTTGAAAGTGCTGTCGGTATCAATTACGGAGTTACCCTTGCTGCATCTTTTCAAGAGCTGAACTTTGATTGTGGATTAGGTACAGGCTCACTATTGGAACAGGATGTAGCCCATCTGCCAATTGTTGATGGAATGATCCAACTTGCCGAGTTTGAACCAGCGTTAGATGGTCTAGATGTGTCAGCAGAACGGTTCCAGTGGTGGAAGAATCGGATCATGAGAACAGCGGAGTTATTGAAGTGAACAATTCAACCTCATTAGCCCGCGTTGTCGTACGCCAGATCATCGAATCTGGAATAACCGATGTAGTTATTTCACCTGGATCTCGCAACGCACCTCTTTCACTTGCCTTCTTTGCAGCTGCCGAAAGAAAGTTGATTACCGTTCATGTCCGTATTGATGAGCGAACCGCTGCATTTTTCGCATTGGGAATCATCAAGGCCACTGGTAAGCCGGTAGCTGTTGTCTGTACAAGCGGAACCGCAGTGGCGAACTATCATCCAGCTGTTCTTGAAGCCCACCACACCAACGCCCCGCTGCTGGTTTTAACCGCAGATCGCCCAGCAATGTTGCGTAAGACCGGTGCAAATCAAACAACTGAACAGGCACGTATCTTTGGAAAAGCTGTGCGTTACTTTGCAGATGTTGATGGTCCTGTTTATCCGATGGATTTACCACTAGATAGTTTGCGCATGGGTCCGGTTCATCTCAATCTGCAGTTTGATGAACCATTACTGCCTGATGATTCATCGGATTGGGTTTCAGAGATCCATATTGCACCAAAGAGCTTTGTAAATCGCAGCAAGCCTGGCACCTTACGTTTAGTCGGAGCCCGTGGTGTTGTTGTTATCGGACACGATCGTGCAGGACTTTCAGTTGAAGAAATTACCAAGTTTACAAAGGTGCTTGGCTGGCCGGTAATCGCAGAAGATCCCTTGTCATTTCCAGATGCGATTGCACATGCATCTATCTTCTTAACTTCACAAGAAATCAGAAGTACATTGATTCCTCAATCAGTTTTAGTGATTGGTCGAACAACCCTTTCACGTTCTATCAATGCATTTATTAAATCAAGTCCAATTCAATATGTTGTAGATCCGCGGACAGCAACGGTTGACACAGATCGCCAAGCAGATCGCATCTTTACATCTTTGCCAGATCTACAGGGAGTAATTCAATCTGATGATTGGATTTCAACCTGGAACAAAGTTTCGGAACGAACAAAAAAGTTGGTTGCCTCGCTGGATGGTTGGAATGAAGCTGTTATCGCTCGAACAATCGCGGCTGCAATTCCCAACGAGACCGCACTGTTTGTTTCATCATCTCGACCAATTCGAGATCTTGAAGGTTTTGCACTTCCGCGCGCAGGTGTGGAAACCTATGCCAACAGAGGTTTAGCTGGCATTGACGGAAATATCTCTACAGCACTTGGTATCGCCTATGCGCACAAGGCAACTATTGCGATTTTGGGCGATCTTTCTTTCTTGTATGACCTGACTGGCTTGATCAATAAAGAGGCGATTAACTGCCGATTTATAGTGATTAACAATGATGGTGGCGGGATTTTCTCAACCCTGCCTCAACGTGGATCCCATGGTTTCGAGACAGTCTTTGGAACTCCACATGGCCTCAACCCAGCTGAAATCGCAAATGCCATGGGTGTATCTGCTCAACAGATCTCTAGCCTTAAAGAGTTAGAGGAAGCGGTTAAGGCTCCAGTTACAGGAATCAGCGTTGTTGTGTGTGATGTACCAGATCGCGAAAGTAATGCAGACAATCTAAAGGCAATTTACGATTCTCTGAACTCTATGTAAGTGCGCTCCGCATAGGAGCAAACTTTGCATATGTTTCTGCAAGTTCAATTTCAGGATCTGAACCATCCACGATTCCACATCCTGCAAAGATTCGAATTGAATCTCCATTAATTTGCCCACACCGTAATGCAATTCCCAGTTCGCCATCTCCGGCTGCATCTATCCAACCAACTGGACCTGCATAGCGACCACGAGACATTCCTTCGATTTCAGAGATCAACTTCGCAGCTTGTGGTCGTGGTGTTCCGCAAACAGCAGCTGAAGGATGAAGTTGCTCCAAAATTGTAAATGCATCCACATGTGAAAGTGTTTCAACAAGTGCGCCAGTTACATCGGTCGCAAGGTGCATAACATTTGCTAAGTGCAACACAAATGGAGAATCAGGAACATTTGTTGAAGAACAAAATGGTTCAATCGCATCTGCGACAGATCGCACCGCGTATTCATGTTCTGCTAAATCCTTAGATGAACGAGCAAGTGATCCCGCTAATGCAAGATCCTTCGCATCATCACCGGTTTTGCTAATTGTTCCAGCAAGAACACGTGATGTAACCATACCTCTTGATAGGCGAAGCAATAGTTCTGGAGTAGCACCAACTAAACCTGAGTTAGCAAACTTCCAGGTTGTTGGATATTCAACAGCTAGCTTATTCAAAATAACCCGCGGATCAATTGCTTTATTTGAAGAGACTGTTATGTCACGGGCTAAAACAACCTTGTCTAAATCACCCTTTTGAATGCGGGAAACAGCGGTTGAGACCCGTTGCTTCCACTGCACATCAGCTTGTGGTTCCTCGCTCCACTTCATCTCACCGTTAGAGAACTGTTCAGCTGTCGTGTTTAAAACTGGTTGGGCTCCAGATCCGATCCATGTCATCCATGATTTTCCAGCTTTAGTTCCAACAACAACTTTCGGAATGACAAGAACTGAAACATCTTCAGGTGAAAAGGAAAAGGATGAGAACAAAACCGGTCCAGTGCCGCTTCCATGAACAGTGTTGTTAACCGCTAATTTCTCTAACTGCTTTTGCCACCAATGACGTGCATCAGCAAATCGATGTGGCCCACTTACTGTTGTAGTTGCGTATGTGCCCCAACCAACTAAGCCTTCTCCGCCACGAACCCATGCAAGTGGTTGTGAATCTGGAAGCAGATCCAACAATGGCAAGTGCTCGCCTAAGCGAACCGTTGTTACCGGGGTTAACTCAGACATACGTTATGCGTTTTTACGATTAACTAAACGCCAAATAATCGGAAGGGATGTTCCAGCAATTGCAATCTTCAAAACTTCGCCAACAATAAATGGAGTCAATCCCGCATTAATTGTCCAAGCCCAGTCCTTACCTGTGTACTGCTGCAACCACACTAAACCAAAGCCAAAGGTAATAACTGTTCCGATGAGCATCGAAGGTAAAGCGGTTAAGAACCTTTGATCTAAACGCAGACGAGCTAACTGTCCAACAACATATGTTGCTACCAGCATTCCGATTAAGTAACCACCAGTTGCTCCGATGACGCGATCAATTCCAAATCCATTGTTTGCAAATACTGGTGCGCCGGCAATTCCAGCTAAAAGATAAAGCGCAAAGGTTGTTACTCCTAAAGTTGATCCATACGCGGTACCGATCAGCAGTACTCCCAAAGTTTGTCCCGTAACTGGAACAGGAGAGCCCGGAACTGGAATCGCGATCTGCGCCAAAATCGCCAAAGCGAATACGCCGCTTGCAACGAGGACAGCGTTTGCGAGCGCTGTGGTGCGGGGCATCAAGGAGCTTCGAAGAGAGGTAGCAGGAGAGGACATGCGCGCACCCTTTCAGGGGAGTTAAGTTGTGGATGAGCCTACTTCAAGGGAGAATAAGCGCATGTCCCGCGCTAATCTGAATAAGGATCCCGATGAGGTCGCGGCAATGTTTGATGGGGTCGCTAAGCGATATGACCTAGTCAATGATCTTTTGAGCTTGGGCCGCACCAAGGCCTGGCGCAAGGCGGCGACAAAGATCATCGCTCCAGCCCCCGGAATGGTGATTTTGGATCTAGCCGCTGGACCTGGCTCCTCTTCAGAGCCCCTTTTTAAGGCTGGGGCCACCGTCTTCGCCACAGATTTCAGCGAAGGGATGCTGGCTCAGGGTCGAAAGGCCCGTCCATACCTGAACTTCTCCAAGGCGGATGCGCTCAACCTGCCCTTTGAGGCCGATACCTTTGATGTAGTCACCATCTCCTATGGCCTTCGAAACACCGCAGATTTTGATAAGGCGCTGGCCGAGGCCCGTCGGGTCACCAAGCCAGGGGGTCGAATGGTGGTTGTGGAGTTCAGCCACCCAACCTGGCGCCCGTTTCGCACCATTTATACCGAATACCTGATGAAGCTTTTGCCCGCTATCGCCAAAAAGACCAGCTCCAACCCAGATGCCTATATCTACCTGGCTGAATCGATTCGTGCCTGGCCAGATCAGGCAGCGCTCGCGGCTCGAATGGAGAAGGCTGGCTGGTCTGGGGTTACGTGGAAAAACCTAACCTTCGGTGTTGTTGCAGTTCACAGCGGGATTAAGGGCTAGCGGTCACAGGCATACGCCTTTCGACCTTAGGATTTCGACCGTGATATCCACACCTAATCCATACATCCCAATCTTGGTGATAGGCGCGATCGGCTTTGGCTTCGCAGCTTTCTCAGTTGTGGCAGGCGCGCTCGCAGGTCCAAAGCGTTACAACCGCGCCAAGTTAGATGCGTATGAGTGTGGAATCGAACCTTCACCGCAAGCTGCTGAAGGCGGACGTTTCCCAGTTAAGTACTTCTTAACTGCGATGCTCTTCATCATCTTTGATATTGAAATCGTCTTCTTGTATCCATGGGCGGTTGCATTTGATTCTCTTGGTTTATTTGGTTTGGTTGAAATGGCAATCTTTATTGCAACAGTTTTTGTTGCATATGCATATGTATGGCGCCGCGGCGGATTGGAATGGGACTAAACAATGGGTCTTGAAGAAAAAATCCCGAGTGGTTTTCTATTAACCACAGTTGAAAAACTTGCTGGATACATGCGTAAGAACTCTTTGTGGCCTGCAACATTTGGTCTAGCATGCTGTGCAATCGAAATGATGGCTGTTGGCTCAGCTGCTAAGTACGACATTGCACGTTTTGGTAGTGAAGTTTTCCGCGCATCCCCACGCCAAGCAGATTTAATGATTGTTGCTGGTCGTGTTTCAAACAAGATGGCTCCAGTATTGCGTCAAATTTACGATCAAATGTCTGCACCAAAGTGGGTTCTAGCAATGGGTGCATGTGCATCTTCA
>JBDLUF010000019.1:0-14741 GCA_039805445.1 Actinomycetota bacterium
GTTCTCAATACTCAAAGCGTTAATTCACTTTTACAAAAGGAGTTCCAATGGCGCTTTTTGGCACCGATGGAATCCGTGGCTTAGCCAATCGTGATCTCACCGCAGAACTCGCATTAGATGTTTCTGTCGCTGCTGCACATATATTGGTAGAAAGCTCATCAAATAAGGATCATCAGCCAACCGCAATCGTTGGCCAGGATTCACGTGCATCTGGCGAGTTTCTAGAGGCGGCTGTTGTTGCTGGTTTAACCAGCGCCGGAATCAATGTGTATCGCGTTGGAGTACTTCCAACACCTGCGATTGCTCACCTTGTTGCTGAAATGAAGTGCGACCTGGGTGTCATGATCTCTGCATCTCATAATCCAATGCCAGACAATGGAATCAAGTTGTTCGCTCGTGGTGGCGGAAAGTTAGATGATGCGATTGAAGCCCGAATCGAAGCTCGTATGGGTGAGGATTGGGAACGCCCAACTGGTCGCAATGTTGGCCGAGTAATTAATGATGAAGCGGTCACTGAGAAGTACTTAAAGCATTTGCTCTCATCAGTTGAAACACCACTTAAAGGTCTAAAGATCGTTGTTGATTGCGCAAATGGTGCATCTTCTTATGTTGCACCCGAGGTATATCGCCGCGCAGGTGCAGAGGTTATTGCAATCTTTAATCAACCAGATGGTTGGAATATCAATGATGATTGTGGATCAACCCACCTTCACCAACTGCGCACCGCAGTTCTCAAAGAGGGCGCAGATCTTGGAATCGCACATGATGGCGATGCAGATCGCTGCTTAGCTATTGATGCTGCCGGAAATGAAGTTGATGGCGACCACATTCTTACAATCTTGGCACGCGGATTTAAAGCACGTGGAGTTTTAAAGTCAGAGACTGTTGTTGGAACAGTTATGAGCAATCTTGGATTTATGCATGCGATGAAGGATTCTGGAATCAATGTTGTAACAACTCCAGTAGGTGATCGCTACGTTCTTGAAAACATGATCGCAAATGATTACTCATTGGGTGGCGAACAATCAGGCCATGTCATTATGCGCGAATTAGCCAATACAGGAGATGGATTATTAACTGCGCTGCAACTTATGCAAGAGGTAGCTCGTACAGGAAAAACCCTTCAAGAGTTAGCAGCAACAATGGTTCGATTCCCACAGGTATTGATTAATGTTAAGGATGTTGCCAAAGAAAAGTTGCCTGGAAATACAGTTATTGCGGCGGCGGTGAAATCAGCTGAGGATCGCTTAGGTGATTCAGGACGTGTTTTATTGCGAGCATCTGGCACCGAGGCCCTAGTAAGAGTGATGGTTGAAGCGGCCAGTGATAGCCTTGCGCAAGAAGTTGCACAGCAGCTTGCAGACATAGTTAAAACCGAACTGGAGTAAGAGATTATGTGCGGAATTGTGGGTT
Source organism: Actinomycetota bacterium (assembly GCA_039805445.1). GTDB lineage: Bacteria > Actinomycetota > Actinomycetes > Nanopelagicales > Nanopelagicaceae > Planktophila. The sequence goes on from JBDLUF010000019.1 coordinate 1,414, forward strand.
ACACAGGGCCGCAATCCGCCTCACATCCATTAATTGAAGGTCTACGTCGCCTGGAATATCGCGGATATGACTCAGCCGGAATCGCTCTAGGCACACCAGGCAAGTTATTCATTGAAAAGAAAGCCGGAAAGCTCTCTAATTTAGAGAACTCATTAGATGCTTCACTACCTAATGTTCATTCTGGAATTGGCCACACACGGTGGGCGACTCATGGCGGACCAACTGATGGAAATGCACATCCTCATGTCGATAATGAAGGAAAGCTTGCAGTTATCCATAATGGAATTATTGAAAACTACACCGAACTTCGAGCGCAATTAGAGGCAAAGGGCCACAAGTTTTCATCTGAAACAGACACCGAATCTGTTGCACATTTACTGAGCGATCTTCGCAAAGCACACAACGGTGATTTAACAGCCGCAATGCGAGATGCGGTTAAAGCTTTACGCGGATCATTTACCTTGCTTGCCATCCATGCAGATACACCAGATGTAATTGTTGGAGTCCGACGTAACTCGCCATTAGTTGTGGGCTTGGGTGATGGCGAGAACTTCATGGCTTCAGATGTTGCCGCCTTTATTGAGTTCACTAAGAAGGCGATTGAACTGGGTCAGGATGAGGTAGTCACAATGACACCTACTTCAGTTGAAATCACTGATCTTGAGGGCAAACCAGTAACTCCCAAGCAGTATGAGATCTCTTGGGATGCTAGCGCTGCACAAAAGGGCGGCTTTGCACATTTCATGTTGAAAGAGATCTTTGAACAACCAAAAGCGGTTGCTGACACTTTAATTGGCCGCCTAAGCGATAACAATCAAATCCTGTTGGATGAGCTTCGCATGAGCGCAGATGAGATTCGCTCACTGAAGAAGATCACGGTAATTGCATGCGGAACCGCGTATCACGCAGGAATGGTTGCAAAGTATGCGATTGAAAAATGGGCAAAGATTCCCGTTGATGTAGAGATTGCTAGCGAGTTTAGATATCGCGATCCAATCATTGACCCAAGCACTTTGATTATTGCGATTTCGCAATCTGGTGAAACTATGGACACCTTGATGGCGGTGCGTCACGCAAAAGCTGCAGGCGGAAGAGTATTAGCGATCTGCAACACCAACAGCTCAACAATTCCTCGTGAATCAGATGCGGTGTTGTACACCCACGCTGGTCCTGAAATCGCAGTTGCATCAACAAAAGCTTTATTAACCCAGATCATCGCGGTCTACCTAATCGGATTACACCTTGGCCAGGTTAATGGCTCACTTAAGGATTCAGAGGTGCGTGATCTTTACAAGGAGCTATTAGAGCTTCCTGGAAAGATTGAACAGATTCTTGAAACAGTAGAACCGCTTCGCGAGTTAACTCGCACCTTTGCACAGAACAACACCGTCTTGTTCCTAGGTAGAAATATTGGTTATCCGGTTGCGCTAGAAGGTGCCTTAAAACTCAAAGAGCTTGCTTACATTCATGCCGAAGGTTTTGCTGGAGGAGAGCTCAAGCACGGTCCAATCGCATTGATTGACCAAGGAACGCCAGTCATTGCGATCTTGCCTGCAGGGCATGAACACGCATTAGATGAAAAGATGCTGAGCAATATCCAAGAGGTTAAAGCACGTGGTGCACGAGTGATTGTTATTGCCGAAGAGGGCGCTCATGTTGAAGGTGCCGAACATGTCATTCGTATCCCAATCGCACCCGCTTTATTCCAGCCGGTTCTAGCAACAGTTCCTTTGCAGGTATTTGCTTACGAGATGGCGGTTGTGCGCGGCAATGATGTTGATCAGCCTAGAAATTTGGCTAAATCTGTAACGGTTGAATAATGCAAACAATCGCACAAAACCGCAGGCGTCAGATGGATCGAGCACTTCGCTGGTCCTTACTTCTATTTTTTGGATTCTTAGGAGTAACTCAACAGGTCCTTACAAATGGACCATTGGTTTCATATGACAAAGAGATCAACAGCCGGCCAAAACCACAATTTGAAGGTTTAGCAGGTTTTCTCTTAAGGCGTCTAGATGATTTAGGTTTGCGCGGATTAACGGCGACGGTGCTAATAATTGCTGCATCATATATTGCGTACAAGTTTAAGACATGGCGTCCACTTAATTTGGCGATGGTTTCATTGCTTTCACTGAATTTAGTCGTCGGTACATTCAAATTGTTCTTGGGTCGTACTAAACCCCGTGATGGTTTTGATCTACTGCACGCCGGTGGAATGTCATACCCAAGTGGACATGCTTCCAATGCAGTTTTGTCATGGGGGATATTGGCTTACTTAATTTATAGATATGCAAAGGTGGATCGCTATCAGGGCCGTCTTGCAAGTGCAGGGGTAGCTTTGATTTCTTTGACGGTCTGCACCGTTTCATTAATTCGCCATACCCATTGGTTTAGCGATCTTTTGGGTGGGCTATTTGTTGGAAGCGCTTTACTTGTGGCTGTGATTGCTATCGATAGGTATGTTCCCTCTAAAAGCCAGTTGCACTAGACTTTTACAATGATCGATGGAATTGGAATTGATGTTGTAGACATCGATCGATTTAAGGCCTCTTTGGAAAGAACTCCAGGCCTAGCTCAGAAGCTATTTACCGAAGCAGAGCAAACCAAACCGGTCGCATCGCTAGCTGCGCGTTTTGCTGCAAAAGAGGCGCTGGCTAAGGCGCTCAACGCTGGCAAGGGTCTGTCATGGCAAGAGGCCGAGGTAGTAAATCTCGAAAGCGGAAAGCCGGTCTTTTTATTCCGGGGTGAAATTGCAGATTTAGTTGATGGTGCAGATGTGCACCTTTCCCTTTCTCATGATGCAGGTATTGCATCTGCAATGGTGATTGTGGAGCGCAATTAATGAGAGCTGAAGCGCGTGTTGATTTAGATCGTATTGCTGCAAATATCACTCTGCTCAAAGGGCCAGCACGTACTCCTTTAATGGCGGTTGTTAAAGCAGATGCTTATGGACATGGATTGGTAGAAGTTGGTTTAGCGGCCGAAAGAGCTGGCGCAGATTGGTTAGGTGTCGCCTTGTTAGAAGAGGCGATAAAACTTCGCACACATGGAGTCCGCGCACCGATTCTTGCCTGGTTAGTTCCACCAGGTTCAGATTTTAAGCATGCCGTTGCACACGACATTGATATCGCTGTTGCTTCGATTGCAGCATTTACAGAAATTTCTGCGCTGCCCAACAAACCTCGAATTCACATTGAGTTAGATACCGGAATGAGTCGCGGGGGTTTTCTTGATGAGTGGAATGAGTTTCTGAAATCAGATTTTTCAAAGGTGCATGTGGTGGGGGTCTTTTCTCACTTTGCCAGAGCAGATGAACCAGAAGAACAACAAAATCTAGATCAACTAAGACGCTTCAATGAAATGGTTAGTGATTTAGCAGATATCGGAATCAACCCTGAAATTAAGCATCTATCTAATTCTGCAGCCACCTTGAAAAACTCTGCGGCACACTTTGATTTAGTTCGCACCGGAATTTCTTTGTATGGATTGACTCCAGATTTAAAGAGTTTGGGGGATAGCCGCTCACTTGGCTTAATGCCTGCAATGCAGCTTCGCGCAAAACTTCATTTAGTTAAATCTGTTCCAGCAAATACTCCTGTGGGGTATGGCGCGACCGCACACACAAGTAAGCAGACCAAGCTCGGTGTTGTAGCGATGGGGTATGCCGATGGAATTCCTCGTATGGCACAAGGCGCTGGTGTATTTGTCGATGGCCTCAGAGCACCCATCATTGGTCGCGTTTCGATGGATCAATTTGTGGTTGATTTAGGTCCAGACTCCACCGCCAATTCTGGGGATTGGGTGATTGTTTTCGGTGATGGTTCGCGGGGTGAGTACACCGCTGATGATTGGGGTTCGGCTAGCGGCAGCATTAATTATGAAATAGTGACACGAATTGGTCCCCGAGTGCCTAGAATCTACGCACCTCATGTCTATTAATACTGCAGCGCTGCACGTCGAGAGAGTTAATGTCTCCTTCGGCGGTCTTCGGGCTTTGCATGATGTTTACCTAGAAATTGGCAAGAATGAGGTCGTTGGTTTAATTGGACCCAATGGTGCTGGCAAGACAACTCTTTTTAACGCGTTGTGTGGATTGGTTACACCTGACTCAGGCGATTTCCATCTCAATGGAAAGAAGAGTGATTTTCCAAAGCCACACGAACTCGTTGATTTAGGAGTTGCACGAACCCTTCAGGGTGTTGGATTGTTCGGTGATCTAACCGTTCTAGAAAATGTCATGATCGGCGCGCAACATCTTTCACAAACAGGTTTAATTTCGGCAGCTATTGGCCGCAATAGAAAAGATGAAAATCACATTCGCGACAAGGCACGCGTTGCACTTGAACGTGTCTATGCCGGTGGAATTGCTCATCGTCGTGCAGACACCTTGTCCTATCCAGATACCAAACGTGTTGCAATCGCTCGAGCACTTGTTAGCGAGCCAACTATCTTGTTGCTTGACGAACCTGCAGGTGGTTTAGGTTCTCAAGACATTGAGTGGATGAACCAATTAATTAAAAACCTCAGCGTTGATATGTCTGTGTTATTGGTTGAACATCATATGGATGTTGTGATGTCGGTATGTAGCAAGTTATACGTTCTTAATTTTGGAGAAGTTATCGCAAGTGGTGATGCTGAAACTGTGCGTCGTGATCCTGCTGTGATGGCCGCCTACCTTGGAACAGGAAGCAACCATGTCGCTTAATGTTTCAAACTTAACTGTTCACCATGGCGCAATTTGTGCCGTAAACCAGGTTTCACTTGCTGTACCTACCGGAAAGCTTGCAGCGATTATCGGGGCAAATGGAGCGGGAAAGACAACCCTGCTTCGTGCCCTTTCTGGCCTTAATAAGCCAACAAGTGGTGTTGTTAACTGGATGGGCCAAACCATTACCGGCGTAAAGCCTGAAAAGTTAGTTCGCCTGGGAATCTCTCATGTTTCCGAAGGTAAGTCGGTAATCCCTGAATTAACCGTCAAAGAAAATCTAGAGCTAGGTGCTATCTGGCGTAAAAATAGCAAAGAGATGAAAGAGTCTTTAGATCAAGTTGTCACTATTTTCCCTCGCTTAGGGGAGCGCATTTCACAAAGATCTGACACTTTATCTGGTGGAGAACGTCAGATGTTAGCTATTGGCCGCGCAATTATGTCTAAGCCAAAACTTTTGTTGCTAGATGAACCTTCATTAGGTTTAGCCCCACTTGTTGTTGAACAGATTTTTCAAACAATCAGAGACCTAACAACTGAGATGAGATTAACTGTTTTGCTCGTTGAGCAAAATGCGATGGGTGCTTTGAAAATCGCAGATCTTGGAATCGTTTTAAACCTTGGAAAAGTTGTTGCCGTCAATCACGCACAAGCGTTGATTGAAGACCCTGCAGTGCGCGCTGCATACTTGGGGTACTAATCATGCAACTACTAAACACACTCTTAATTGGTATAACCGCTGGATCTATCTATGCATTAATGGCGATTGCATTTGTTTTGGTGTGGCGCAGTACTCGGGTAGTTAACTTTGCTCAAGCCGGAATGGCGCTCTTGTCTACCTACTTTGGATATGAAGCAGTTTCTCGAATTGGTTCATTCTGGGTAGCACTTCCGGTAGCAATGATCGGTGGCGCATTATTTGCAGCGCTTGTTGAATTAATTTTGATGCGTTTACTTGTTAAGCATGCATCATCTGGTCCTATTGCAGGAGTCGCGCCAATCATTGCAACCCTCGGACTTCTGGGTGTTATTCGTTCAGTAATCAGCATGATCTGGGGTGGTCAAGATCTAAGAATCGTCGCACCAATTTCCAACAATGGATTTACTATCAATGGCTCCACCTTAGTTTTCTCTCCGCTCAAACTCTTAGTATTAGTAGTAGTCGCGGTCTTGTTGATTCTGCTCACCATCCTCTTCCAAAAGACCAACCTAGGCTTGGCTTTGCGAGCTTCAGCACATGCACCTGAAATTGCGCGTCTTTCAGGCGTAAGAGTTGATTCAGTTCGAACCCTAGGGTGGGCATTAGCGGGTGCGGCAGGCGCGGTTGCGGGATTGTTCCAAACCGTCAATGGAAATGGAAACTTCTCACCAGATTCAATCGAGTTCTCATTGCTTCTAGTTTCTGGGTTTATCGCAGCGGTTATTGGTGGATTAGATAGCTTGCTTGGTGCCGTTCTTGGTGGATTGTTCTTAGGAATAACAATCTCATTTGTCTTGATGTATGTCAGCAGCGGTCTCTTCTTCATCGCACCGTTCATTATCTTGCTCATTGTTTTGTTCATCCGCCCACAAGGAATAATTGGAGTAAAGGCGGGTCGACGTGCATAAAGCCAAGAAGGAAAGCACACACCTACCTTTATTTATTCTTGGTGGGGTAGTTCTGTACTTCCTCAGCGGAATGGTTGATGAACTTCGTGTTTATCAAGGGGCAACGATTGCGGTGTATGTCATTGCAATCTCTTCAATCATTTTATTGACGGGTTATTCAGGTCAAGTCTCTTTGGGTCATGGTGCATTAATGGCGGTTGGCGCTTACGCCGCAGCCGTTTTGCGAATTGAATTCAACCTTCCGATAATTTTATGTTTTGTAGCCGCGGTATTAGCTGCAGCAATCGGTGGCGCTCTGTTAGGTGCCGCAGCTGCGCGATTATCTGGACCATATTTAGCAGGTACAACCTTGGCCCTTGCAATTGGACTTCCATCACTGGCAAATCAATTTGCAATTCTTGGTGGAGAACAAGGTTTACTTTTTGATGTTGGCTTTCCGCCACTTGCACTTGGTGAAGAGTTCACTCAGTACAAATGGTTCTTCTGGATCGCTGCCCTTGCCGCATTGATATCCATGTGGGTGATTAGAAATCTTTTGAACTCTGCTTATGGACGTGCTTGGAGAGCGGGTCGAGGCAATGAGGTCGCAGCTCAATTAGCGGGAATCAACACAGCCCGTTCTAAGGTTTTAGCCTTCACAATCAGCGCAGGTATAGCTGGCCTGGCAGGTGCCCTGCTCGCGATGACAATTGGCACCGTTTCACCTAGCGCATTCCCGCTCGCCCTCTCATTTTCCCTTCTGACTGGGGCGGTTCTCTCTGGCATAACTACCCTTGGAGGGGTCATTATTGGTGCAGTGGTTTTGGTAGCAATTCCAGAGATCGCCGATGTGGTGGCTCACCGCCTCGGTAGTTCTGAGAGCGTTACAACAAATCTGCCAGGATTGATTGTTAGTGGATTGTTGATTTTGACGGTGCTATTTGTCCCCAATGGCCCAGTTGAACAACATCGCGCTCGCAAGGCAAAGCATGCAGCACAGCACACCAGTTCTAAAAAGAAAGATAAGCACTAAGAAATAAAAGCAGTAACTCTCGTAATACACCCTCGATGGAAGGAAACACATGAAAGCACTGAACCGTCGCAAGCTGATTACAGCTTCAGCGGTACTGGCCATTGTCGGATTAGCTGCAACAGCTATTCCTGCACAAGCGGCTGAAGTTGGAGTGAGCTCAACACAGATCAAACTGGGTATGACTCTTCCAATGACAGGTACAGCATCACTTGGTTACAACAAGATTCCAGGTGCAGCAAGAGCGTATTTTGATTACCTCAATGCAAATGGTGGAATCAATGGTCGCAAGGTGACCCTTGTTGTTGAGGATGATCGTTACGTCCCAACTGAAGCGGTTGCAAAGACAAATAAATTGATCCTTAGGGATAAGGTCATGGCACTTCTTGCTCCTCTAGGAACTGCGAATGTTAAGGCGGTTGCATCATCTGTTAACCCTGCCCGTCGCGGTGTCCCAGTGTTGTTTGTTAACACAGGATTTAGTGGATTTGCAGACAAAAAGAAGTACCCAACTACTTACACAGTCTTGCCTTCATATGTAATGGAAGCAAAGATTATGGGTGAGTACATCAAGGAGAATTTTGCTGGCAAGAAGATTGGTCTTCTCTACCAGGATGATGACTTTGGAACAGATGCACTAGCTGGCTTCAAATCAGCAGGTACCAACTTCACAATCAAGGTTCCTTACGCATCAGGTTCACAATCTGCAGCAGCAGCAGCCGGCTGGATCACAAAGTTCAAGGCAGCAGAAGTTGATGTTGTTATCTTGTTCGGTGTATCAAGTGCGACATCTGCAATGCTCGGAGTAGCAGCTCAGCTCAAGTACGCACCACAGTGGATGCTTGGCTCAGTTGGTGGAGATGCAACAACTATCAAGCTAACTGGAGTTCCAGCAGGCGTTCTTTACAACGCAATTGGTTTCTCACCAGTTCCAGCAACAACAGATATGAAAGATGAGTACGTAAAGTTCTTCTCTGATATCTACGCAAAGGCTGTACCGGGATCTCCATTTGATCTAAACGTATTGCTCGGAATGAACACAGCGTTCATGACAGCACAAGCCCTCAAGGCAGCTGGTCCACGTCCAACACGTAAGTCATTGATGGCAGCGATCGATAGCAAGGGTGCAACATTTGCAAACTCTGCGCTAGTTCCAGCTGGCTACTCAAAGACAAGCCATGTTGGTCTTACCGGTTACTGGGTTGGAAAGTACTCACCAACTGGAGATTTATCTCCAATCGGTGGAACGTATGTCACATACACAACCGATTCAGGATCTGGTCCAGTTGTTAAGTCAACTTACAAGCGTCCTGCAATGCCAGCGAAGGGATTACCTAACTAATGAAGAAAGTAAGAATTCTCTCGCTTCTTTCAGTTACAGCACTTGTAACAACAGTTCTAGTCACAGCACCAACAGTTGCTAATGCAGCTCCGGCTTGTGATGGTAAGAGCCCAATCCAGTCATGCGTTGGTGTGACTTCAGATGGTGCTCCATATGCGATGCAGGTTCCGGCAAACTTCAACGGAACAGTTGCGCTTTACTCACACGGATACCGTTACAACGTTGATATCCCTGCAGCAATTCCGCTAATTGGTGGTTACAAGATCACCAATACACCAGAGCCAGTTCCTGGTGGAAATGCTGAAGTTGCTAAGTATTTCTTTAGCCAGGGTATTGCGATCGTAGGTTCAGGCTTTGCTCGTCAAGGCTGGAACCCAGATTCAGCGATTAAGACAAATGTTGAACTCATCGACACTTTCAAGAAGCAGTTCCCAAAGACAACCAAGGTTGTTGCATGGGGATCATCTCTAGGTGGCGTTATCACTCAGGGTCTTGCTGAAAAGCACCCTGAATTAGTTTCAGCTGTTGCTCCAATGTGTATGGCTGACAACATCGCACCACAGCTCACAATGGCTGGAGATTTCCTATGGGGAGTCAAGGTTCTCTTTGATCCAACCATCAAGGGTGGAAACTACTCAGCAGGAGCAGCTGGAGTTCTAGAGTCATACGCTGACTTAGGTAAAGTCTTTACAGTTATGGGCAAGTTGCAAGCAGCCCTTGCAACTGGTGCATGGCCAGATACATCATCTGCAACCGGTAAGGCTTTAGCTGCAGCGGGTATTCCATCACGAAGTGCGTTGTTGCTACTTGGTTTGATGGCAGGACTTCCAACACAATCTGCACACTTTGACTCAATCTCAGGCCCAGATGGTGCCTTGAAGTTGACCTTCCCATTGGCCCTCAGCCCAGCGCTTGCAATCCTAGAAAACGGAACAAATGCTGCAGCACTTGCTGTTCTTGCAACACAAGATGTTGAGAACCAAGTTGGCGGAGCAATCTTTGATAACACAAAGACTGATTACTCAGCTCGCATCGACGGAGAACGCGTCATTTACAACGCAGCCCTGTCAGGCAACACAGTGATTGATGCTCTTCTAGGAGCACTTTCTGCTGCAAACCCAGGTGCACCACGTGCAAAGGCAGATCCAGCAGCTGTTGCAAAGATGAATGCACTTCACACCAACACTGGAAAGATCACTGTTCCAACTGTTCTCATGGTTGGTCTTGCTGATCCAATTACGCCAGCAGGTGCATCACAACGTCTAGTTGATCTATATGCGGAGCAGTACGCAGCTGAAAAGGCTGCTGCTCGCAAGGCATACCAGTCAACACGTGATTACAAGAATCCTTCAAACAACCTTTTGATGCTATGGAGCGTAACTCCAGATAGCTACACAAAGTTCAATGCTGCAGGTTCTCCAATCACAACAACACCAGCTGCACCAGGAACAAATCACTGTAACTTCACATCAGCACAGTTGCTGCTAGTGGCCAAGTCATTGGTTCAAGCATCAAACACTGGAAAGTTACCTTCAGGTGGAGCGTTGTACACAGCGGTTCGTAAAGCTGGCAACCTATCCATCGATAAGGGCATCAATGCACCTTGGTTGAAGTCATACGGCGATAACTAAAAATCGCTCGCAGTAAGTCGAGGGAAGTAAGAAGCGGGGTCAGATTTATCTGGCCCCGCTTTTCATTTCAGTTTTATCAGTAATTATTGAGCGGTCCAACCGCCATCAACGGGAATTGCAGCACCTGTGATGTTGTGAGCTGCACGTGAGCATAAGAAAACCGCGATAGCTCCAATCTCTTCAGGTGTAGACATACGGCGGGATGGTTGCTTTTCAGATAATAAATCCGCAATACCTTTAGCGCGATCTCCATTATGAAGATCAACCTTTGCTTGAATTTGAGGCTCGATTAACGCAGTTTCGACCCAACCAGGGCAGATTGCGTTAACTGTAACTCCGCCGGTTTCACCATTGCCAACCGCTGCATACTCAAGAGCAGCAACCTTTGTTAAACCAATCACTCCATGCTTTGCTGAAACGTAAGGAGCCTTTGCAGCTGATGCGACTAATCCATGAACAGATGCGGTGTTAATTACACGCCCATATCCACGTTCCTTCATGTGAGGGAGAAGCAATCGCATAGTGTCAAAAAATGAGGTTAAGTTGATGGCAATGATGTCATTCCACTTTTCGCGTGGCATTTCTTCAATCGTTGCAGTGTGTTGAATTCCTGCGTTGTTGCACAAAATATCTACTGGACCATTTGCCAGAATCTTTGCGATAAGCGCTTCAGTTGCAGCAACATCACGAAGATCTGAGACATAACTTTCAACCTTTGCGGCCCCCGCATCCAAAACCGCCTTTTCAGCCTTTGCGATGGTGGCCTCATCTGCCAAACCATGAAGAACTATTGCAGCTCCCTCGGCAGCCAGTGAAGTTGCGATCCCCAAGCCAATTCCTTGGAATGATCCTGTGATAAGTGCGCGCTTTCCAGAAAGGGTCATTACTTATCTCCGTAAATTATGTGAGCAACCTTTTCGGCACCGGATGCTTCAAGGAACATGTCATAGTGGTTGCAATCTGCCAAAAACTCCAGTTGAAGCATTGGGTAAGAAGGCAAAACCATATCCAGCACAGCCATTGGATATAAACCGCCCTCTTCATTTTGTAATCCTCGTTCTGCTTTGATGAAGATTGAATTCTTCTTCAAACCTTGTAGAGATTTAACAATTAGATCATCACCAAATAAATCACGTGAATCCTCTTCAACTGCTTGGGGATTTGTAGATGCTCTCATGTGAGGTTCTGTTCCATGAAGGTCGTAATCAACATACTCATCAAGTACTGGCGACCAACCCTTAGCAAAAGCAGGTTGTGGCTTCCAGTAATTTCGATACGCCTCTTTGTTTTCAAACTCCATCGCAAGACGAGTCATCGCAGGTCCAAGTACAAAGGGCATGATCTGTTCAATGGTCATTCCTGGTGGCATCGGAAGAGGTACACCGCCATCTGCAAAGACAACTTCTCCAATTCTTTCCGCGTATAAACCAGCAACTGCTGCGGCAACAAAAGCACCCATGGAATGTCCGATGACATCTGGTTTATTCCAACCAAAGTGATTAATTACAGCAGCCATATCTTCTGCGTGCTGCTTCATTCCGAATGGAGCTGGCAATTTATTTGAATCTCCACGACCTCGAAGATCAACAGCAAAGGGTGCTTTACCTCGAGCTATGAGTGCATCTGCAAATAATTGAAATGCGCGGTTAGAGGAGGTAACGCCGTGAATTAACAGGACCGGTTCTCCAGAACCATTTCCATATTGAAATACCGCTAAATCGCCACCGCTAACAGGAACCAGTATGCGTTGTGTTGGTAATGACATGGTGCAAGTGTGCCTGTGACTCCGCTGAAAACCAACCTACGAAGGGGGGTTACCTCTAGAAATTGGCGATAACCGGAAAACGTAATCAAATCGAAACCTTCAGGACTTCCTAGTAACCCATCCAACCCCCTAGATTTACGCACAAGATGGTCCCACGATCGCGGACCTAACAACTCGATGAGGAGAACATTTGATGAGCAAGCGCTCACTAACCCGTTTGGGTGTTGCAATTCTGTCACTTGCAGTATTAGCACCAAGCATGGCACCAGCTCAGGCTGCTACTGATATCAAAATTGGAGTTATCACTTCAACATCTGGTCCGTTGTCTACATATGGCATTGCATTCAACGAAGGACTTGAATGGGGACTTAAGTACTACACGGGCGGAAAGATGGCTATCAATGGCCGTAAGCTCGTAGTTACATCAAAGGATGATGGAGCAGATCCAGCATCAGCAACTGCATCTTTCAAGGAGATGGTTGGAAATGGTACAAAAATCATCACAGGTACCGCATCTTCAGGTGTTGCATTAACACTTGCTCCTCTTGCACAGCAGAACAAGGTTCTTTACATCTCAGGTCCTGCAAAGAATGACCTCGTTACATCAGCAGCGAATAAGTATGTATTCCGCTCAGGTAACTCATCAACACAGGATCTGGCTCCACTTGCAGGGATCAAGCCAATTTCAGGCAAAAAGGTTGTTTTGTTTGTCGAAGACAACGCATTCGGTGCAGGAAACATTGCTGCCGCAAAGGCTCTAATGGGTCCAAAGGGTGCAAAGTTTGAAGAGATAAAGGTTCCAACATCAACTTCAGATTTCACACCATTTGCTAAGAAGGCTGCAGATGCTGCAGGCTCATACATCTTCATCGCATGGTCAAACGCTCTAACAGCAGGTGCAATGCTTACATCTCTCAAGGTGCAGGGTGCATTTGTAAAGCAGCGTCCAATTACAGGTCTTGCAGGAGCTGCGACTTACAACATCTACGGAACACTATTTGAAGGAACAAATGCGATCCTCACAAACAGCTACTTCGCAGGTGCATCAAAGTCAGGTGCTGCTGGCGATCTAGCAACTTGGTATGCGGCTAACAAGAAGACTCAGGATCTGTTCACCTCAACAGGCGCAGATGCTGCAAAAATGATTGTTATGGCTCTTACAAGGAATCCAAATCAGAACGTTGACACAATGATCAAGAATCTAGAAGGCAAGTCATGGGTCGGTGTAAAGGGATTGATGACTATCGATGCAAATACACACCTTTTGA
>JBDLUF010000020.1:0-14204 GCA_039805445.1 Actinomycetota bacterium
TCAAGTGTTGCAGGGCTTAACTCTTCAGCGATTAAAACAATAGGTTTAGCCACGCGCTGCGCTGCCTTCCTTGTAATCGTCACCCTTTGACTGCTTCATCCATGAAAACATCTTGCGAAGTTCGCGGCCAACAGCCTCGATTGGATGTGTCTCGCCCTTGGCGCGAAGTGATTTAAATTCAGGTGCTCCAGCCTCCTGGTCATCGATGAAGCGCTTTGCAAATGCTCCGCTTTGGATATCTGCAAGAACTGCCTTCATGTTCTCCTTCACGCGTGGATCAATGACGCGAGGGCCTGAAACATAGTCACCGAATTCAGCTGTGTCAGAAACTGACCAACGCTGCTTAGCAATTCCACCTTCATACATTAGGTCAACGATCAACTTAAGTTCATGCAAGCACTCGAAGTATGCAACCTCTGGCTGGTATCCAGCTTCAGTCAATGTTTCAAATCCGTACATAACTAGCTGTGATGCGCCACCACAAAGTACTGATTGCTCACCAAATAGATCTGTCTCTGTCTCTTCAGTAAATGTTGTAAGGATTCCGCCTGCGCGAAGTCCGCCAATTGCCTTTGCATATGAAAGTGTCAATGGCCATGCATTTCCTGTTGAATCCTGCTCAACAGCAACAATTACTGGAACTCCGCGACCTGCTGCGTACTCGCGACGCACAAGGTGTCCTGGACCCTTTGGTGCAACCATGCACACATCAACTGATGCAGATGGCTTGATGTAACCGAAACGGATGTTGAAGCCATGTCCGAAGAACAATGCGTCGCCATCTTTTAGGTTAGGAAGAATTGAATCTGTGTAGATGTGGCGCTGTAGGTGATCAGGCGCCAAGATCATGATGACAGTTGATTCCTTTACCGCTTCAGCAACACTTACAACGCGAAGGCCTTCAGCCTCTGCCTTTGCACGTGATGGCGAGCCGTCCTTTAATCCAACTCGAACATCGACACCACTGTCACGCAAGTTAAGTGCGTGTGCATGTCCTTGTGAGCCGTAACCGATGATCGCGACTTTGCGACCCTGGATGATTGATAGATCAGCATCCTCTTCGTGATACATCGTTGCTGCCACGGTATTTCTCCTCATCGTCCTTTGTTGGTTTTAGTTTTGATAATCAGCCTGACCGCTGTCAGCGGTAGGAATACTTTGAGTGCTAAGGGTACGGTCTGCCAGCGAGCCGCTGCCACGTTCGATCGCGACTAAGCCTGATTGAGCTAATTCACGGATGCCAAAACGCTCAAGAGCGTTAAGTAGATCACTGATTTTGGCAGCATCACCCGTTGCCTCAATCGTCATGTAATCAGCGCCCTCATCAACAATTGATGCACCGTAGGTCTCGAGAACCGCATCGACATCAAAGCGATTCTTTGATGTCGCAGAGATCTTTACGAGCAAGAGTTCAGCCTGCACTGATTCAGCCAGTTTTAACTCAGCGATATGGATGACATTTACTAACTTATCTAGCTGGCGAATAACTTGCTCCAAAGAGTGGCTTTCAACATTGATAACAATTGTCATACGAGAGATATCAGGATTTTCTGTAGGACCTACCGCCAATGAGTCGATGTTGTAGGCACGACGTGAGAACAAACCTGCAACACGTGCAAGTACACCCGGAGAGTTTTCGACGAGAACGGACAGCGTATGTGTACTCATTAGAGCTCCTGTGAATCCCAGTCAGGCGCCATCTCGCGCGCGATCATGATGTCATCATTTGATGTTCCCGCTGCAACCATTGGCCACACCATCGCATCTCTGAAAACTCGGAAATCAACAACTACTGGTTGATCATTAATTGCATTTGCTTGCTTGATGATTGCATCCACATCTTCAGGGCGCTCACAACTTAAGCCAACGCAACCCATTGCTTCTGCAAGCTTTACGAAATCTGGAACTCGCTTTGAATCCAAACTTGTATTGGAGTATCGACCCTCGTAGAACAGGGTCTGCCACTGGCGCACCATTCCGAGAGATTCATTGTTAATGATCGCAACCTTGATTGGAATATTGTTCAGCGCGCAGGTTACTAACTCTTGGTTAGTCATCTGGAAGCATCCATCACCATCGATTGCCCACACAGTTGCATCAGGTGCGCCGACCTTTGCACCCATTGCAGCAGGGACTGCATATCCCATTGTTCCGAGACCGCCAGAGTTCAACCAGGTACGTGGATTTTCATACTTCACAAACTGTGAAGCCCACATCTGATGTTGACCAACACCTGCAACATAAATACCTTCAGGACCAGTTAATGCACTGATTCTTTCAATTACATATTGAGGAGAAAGTGATCCATCCTTTGGAAGTTCATATCCCAATGGATAGGTTGCACGAAGCTTGTTCATTGATGCGATCCATGGCGTTAAATCAGCCTTATTCTTAGCAAATTCAGCCTTTACCGCAGGGATTAACGCTGCGATGGTGCGCTTCAAATCTCCAACGATTGGTACATCGGCAAATCGGTTCTTACCAATCTCTGCTGGGTCAATATCTGCGTGAATAACTTTTGCATTAACTGCAAATGTAGAAAGCTTTCCGGTTACGCGATCGTCAAAACGTGCACCTAAAGTAATTAGCAGATCCGCCTTTTGAAGTGAAGTAACAGCGGCAACTGTTCCATGCATTCCAGGCATGCCAAGGTGTTGTGGGTGGCTATCTGGGAAGGATCCCAATGCCATCAAAGTTGTAACAACTGGTGCGCCAACAAGTTCAGCTAACTGCATTAACTCCTTAGACGCATTGGACTTGATAACTCCGCCACCGACATAAAAGACAGGCTTTGATGATTGCGCGATGAGCGCGGCTGCATCCTTGATAAATTGATTTTCAGGTTCTAACTGTGGGTGATATCCAGGAAGTGAAAGCTCCTTTGGATACACAAAATCAGTTTCTTTTTGCAGAGCATCCTTTGCGATATCAACCAAGACAGGACCAGGTCGACCAGAGCCTGCGATATAAAAGGCTTCAGCGATTGCCCGCGGAATGTCTTTAGGATCGGTAATCAAATAATTGTGCTTGGTAAATGGCATCGTGATTCCACGAATATCTGCCTCTTGGAATGCATCTGTTCCAATTGCAACAGATGGAACCTGACCTGTGATTGCTACTAGTGGAACTGAATCCATCGCAGCATCAGCAAGTGGTGTTACTAAATTTGTAGCGCCAGGTCCTGATGTTGCAATACAGACTCCAACGCGACCAGTAACTTGGGCGTAACCAGTAGCAGCATGACCTGCACCTTGTTCATGGCGAACCAGGATGTGGCGAATCTTGCTATCAAAGATTGGATCGTAGGCAGGAAGGATTGCACCGCCTGGAAGTCCGAACATCACATCGACGCCAGCAGACTCCAAAGATTGCACGAGTGAACTAGCTCCACTCATCTTCTTGCTCATATCCATCTCCTTTCGATCCGCTCTTTAATGTGGCCCACCATTTCTAGGTATGAAATGAAAAAACCCTCAGATAACTGAGGGTGGCGCATGATCAATTACCGATCACGCGCCCTTAAATCACCACCACAAATGTTGTGCTCATGCGCTTATTCTCCAATGAAGCAGGCTCAACGTCAAGGGTTGAGATGGAGATCTCACAATTTGGGCAGATCTGCTTAATCGCAGACCGCGCCCTTGGATGCAGAACCCACTAATTTCGAATACTTGGCCAAAACTCCACGTGAGTACTTATGTCCCAATGGCTTCCAGCCAACTGTGCGAGCAGCTAATTCAGCGGGATCAACTAAGAGATCGAGGGTGCGATTGGTGATATCGATTCTCACAATATCGCCATCCTTAATAAATGCGATCGGTCCCCCATCAACAGCCTCTGGTGCAACATGGCCAACACATAAACCAGTTGATCCTCCAGAGAAACGTCCATCAGTTAAGAGCAGAGTTGATTTACCTAATCCTGCGCCCTTGATAGCACCGGTAATCATTAACATTTCACGCATTCCTGGTCCGCCTTTAGGACCTTCATAACGAATGACAACAACATCACCGGCTTGAATCGTTCCATTTTCAAGTGCATCCATCGCGGCTTGTTCACGTTCAAACACTCGTGCTGGTCCTTCAAAACTTTCAATTCCAATTCCTGCTGTCTTACACACTGCACCTTCTGTTGCAAGGGTTCCGCCAAGAATTGTGATTCCAACATCGGTAGACATCGGTGATGAAACAGCCTTCAGAATCTGTCCATCTGGATCTGGTGGTGCGATCTCCTTGAGATTTTCCGCCATCGTCTTTCCGGTAACAGTTAATACATCTCCGTGAAGTAATCCGGCATCGAGTAACCCCTTGAGAACAACTGGGATTCCGCCAACCTTATCTACATCGCTCATTACAAACTTTCCAAATGGCTTGAGATCTCCAAGCAATGGAACCTTTGAACCAATGCGGTGGAAATCATCAAGTGAAAGATCAACATGAGCTTCATTAGCAATAGCTAAAAGGTGAAGAACCGCGTTTGTAGAACCACCCAGCGCCATCAAAATAGTGATTGCATTTTCAAAGGCAGGCTTTGTCAAAATATCGCGTGTGGTGATTCCTTGACGAATAAGTTCAACGACCGCAGCACCTGATGCGATTGCATATGTATCGCGGCGACGGTCAACAGCTGGAGGTGCGGCAGATCCCGGAAGTGAAAGCCCAATAGCCTCACCAATACTTGCCATTGTGTTTGCCGTGTACATACCGCCACAAGCACCTTCTCCTGGGCAGATCGCACGTTCAATTTGATCGACACGATCTTGAGTAATCAAGCCGCGTGCACAAGCACCAACCGCCTCAAAGGCATCAATGATGGTGACATCTTTTCCATCAACCTGTCCTGGCAATGTTGAACCTGCATAGACAAAAACACTTGCAACATCAATACGAGCTGCTGCCATCATCATTCCTGGAAGTGATTTGTCACACCCTGCAAAGGTGACCATGCCATCTAAACGTTCAGCCTGCATTACGCATTCAACTGAGTCTGCAATCACTTCACGAGATACAAGTGAAAAGTGCATACCTTCATGGCCCATTGAAATTCCATCAGAAACAGAGATGGTTCCGAATTGCATGGGGAATCCACCTGCATCAATGACACCTTGCTTAGATGCTTTAGCTAAACGATCTAATGACAGGTTGCATGGAGTGATTTCATTCCATGAAGATGCAATACCAATTTGTGGCTTGACCCAATCTTGATCACCCATACCAACCGCCCGCAACATGCCACGTGCTGGTGCTCTTTCGAGTCCATCGGTAACTACTCCAGAGCGAGGTTTCATGGTGGGCATGAGAGAATTCTACCCTCTTGATAACGCATTTATCAGTCGAATAATTGGAGTCTTAAGTGTCACAAACCGCCCCTGCCGAAACCTTGGATCCAACCAGATGGCGAACTTTGTTCGTTGTCGCGATTTCACAGTTAATGATCGTGTTGGACAGCTCCATTATGAACATTGCGATTCCAAGCGCAAAGGTAGATCTTGGAATCTCAGATGCTAATCAGCAATGGGTTATCACCGCCTACACCTTGGCCTTTGGGTCACTGCTTCTACTAGGTGGACGTATTGGCGATTACATGGGCCGCAAGAAGATCTTCTTAATTGGATTGATCGGCTTTGCTGCAGCATCTGCCCTTGGTGGTATCGCATCAACTCAAGGAATGCTCTTTGCTTCACGTGCGCTACAAGGTGTTTTTGGTGCATTACTAGCACCTGCGGCACTTGCAATTATTTCTGTGACCTTTACCGTTCCGAAAGAGCGCGCAAAGGCCTTCGGTGTCATCGGTGCCATCTCAGGTGGCGGCGCAGCTATCGGCTTAATTCTTGGTGGAACCCTAACTGAGTTCTTCTCATGGCGCTGGTGCCTAGGGGTAAATACTCCTATCGCAATCTTTGCGGCAATCCTTGCAATCAAGTTCGTTAAGGAGTCAAAAGCACAAGGTGACAACACATACGACATTCCAGGTGTAGTTACAGCAACAGCAGGTTTGTTCTCACTCACCTACGGATTCAATGAAGCAGCTACAAAGGGTTGGTCAAGCTCGACAACGATTTCTTTCTTAGTTGCAGCAGTTGTTCTACTTGTTATCTTTGTGATGATTGAAATGCGCGTTAAGAATCCTTTGATGCCACTTCGTGTAGTAACAGAGCGCAACCGTGGAGGTTCATACCTTGGATCACTTGTTGTTGGCGCTGGTTTGTTCTCAATGTTCTTATTCCTAGGTTTATACCTTCAGGTAATTTTGGGTTACAGTCCTTTGAAATCTGGTTTTGCATTCCTACCATTCACCGCAGGCATCATCGTCTTTGCGGGAATTGCATCGACACTGCTTCCAAAGGTTGGACCAAAGCCATTGATGGTTCCGGGATTATTAGCGGCAAGTCTAGGTTTGCTCATGATGACTCGCATTACCCCTGAAACCTCATATACAACACATGTTTTGCCATCACTATTGATTATGTCCAGCGGAATGGCTTTGGTATTTATCCCGCTGACATCAACCTCATTACACGCGGTTTCAAACCATGACACAGGTGTTGCAAGCGCGATGGTGAATACCAGCCAGCAAATTGGTGGATCACTAGGGACGGCGCTCTTGAATACCGTAGCTGCAACTGCAACAACTACCTTTGCCGCAGCAAATACTCAGCTAGGCGAAAAGGTGATGCCATTTGCAATGACACATGGTTTTACCGTCGCATTTAAGTTCAGTGCTGCGCTGCTCTTTGTTGGAGCAATTGTGTTGTTCTTCTTTATCAATATTGGTAAAGAGTCACTTGTAGAAACTGAAGGCGCAGGCTTTCACTAATTAAAAACTAATTAGCTTGTCCAAGGTGGCCAAGTAGAAGCTCTCGTACGCGAGCAGCATCTGCTTGGCCCTTTGTCTCTTTCATGACCGCTCCAATGAGTGCACCAGCTGCAGGTAAATGTCCGTTACGAACCTTTTCTGCAGTCTCAGCTTGTTCTGCGCACACCTTTTCAATCGCTGCCATCAGCGCACCATCATCATTAACAACCTTGATGCCGCGCTTGGTTACAACCTCTGAAGGCTTTCCTTCACCAGCTATAACACCTTCTACAACTTGGCGGGCAAGTTTGTCTGTTAGCTCCCCCGCGTTAACTAGGGCAACAATCTCGGCAACATCTTGGGGAGCGATAGTTAAATCTGCAATCGCAACATCTTTATCATTTGCAATTCGTGAGATCTCGCCAAGCCACCAACTGCGCGCCTTCGATGGATCTGAACCTAACAAAACCGTTGCTTCAACAATATCTAGAACATCTGCGTTGATCATTGCAGACATTTCCTTATCAGGAACAGCCCATGCTTCCTGCAAACGCTTGCGACGAATTGAAGGGCGTTCTGGCAAAGTTGCACGTAGCTCTTCAATCCATGCAGCATCAGGTGCAACTGGCACTAGATCTGGCTCTGGGAAGTAACGGTAATCCTCTGCTTGCTCCTTCGAGCGACCAGAGCGTGTTAACCCTGTGTCCTCTTGGAAGTGGCGAGTTTCTTGAACTACTCGTCCCCCAGCATTTAATAGCTCTGCATGGCGAATCATTTCGCCGCGGACAGCGCGTTCAACAGAACGCAATGAGTTCACATTCTTCGTTTCGCTACGAGTACCTAGCTTTTCAGCACCGATCAAACGTAAGGAAACATTTGCATCACAGCGCAGTGAGCCTTGCTCCATCTTCACATCGCTTACGCCAAGTGCGCGCAAAATGTCGCGGAGTTCTGCAACATAGGCCTTAGCAACCTCAGGTGCGTACTTTCCTGTGCCTGGAACAATCTTGGTAACGATTTCAACTAAAGGAATTCCGGCACGGTTGTAATCTAGAAGTGAGTATTCAGCGCCATGGATACGTCCCGTTGCGCCACCAACGTGCAATGACTTTCCGGTGTCCTCTTCCATGTGTACGCGCTCAACTTCAACGCGGAACTTCTTGGGTCCTTCATCAGTTTCAATCTCAACATCTACATATCCATCAACACAGATTGGCTCGTCATACTGAGAAATCTGGAAGTTCTTAGGCATATCTGGGTAGAAGTAGTTCTTGCGAGCAAAACGTGAAAATGGAGCGATCGAACAGTTCAATGCAAGACCGATCTTAATCGTTGACTCAATCGCCTTTTCATTAACTACCGGCAAAGCACCTGGTAGCGCCAAGCACACTGGACATGTTTGAGTATTTGGTTCAGCACCAAAGACGGTGCTGCAACCACAAAACATCTTTGAGTTTGTATTGAGTTCAACGTGTACTTCAAGACCTAGTACGGGTTCGTACTTTGCGATTACATCATCATAAGAAAGTGTCATCGTGCGCCTCCTAGAACAGGAGCTTTGTCCAGCAATGGAGCTCCCCACTTGGAAAGCAGCGCAGCTTCAAGTGCTGCACCTACTGAGTACATGCGCTCATCCTTCATAACAGGAGACATGACCTGGAAACCAACTGGCAATCCATCTTCGTCAGCTAAACCTGAAGGCAATGACATTCCGCCAATTCCAGCCATATTTACCGGAATAGTTGCGATGTCATTGAGGTACATAGCAAGTGGATCATTAGCTTTCTCGCCAATTTTAAATGCTGTGGTTGGGCAGGTTGGTGAAACTAATACATCGGCCTTTTCAAATGCCTTTGTGAAATCTTGTGTAATCAGTGTGCGAACCTTTTGAGCGCTGCCGTAATAAGCATCGTAGTAACCAGATGACAAGGCGTAAGTCCCCAAAATAATGCGGCGCTTTACCTCTTTGCCAAAACCTACTTCGCGGGTCAAATTCATTACAGATTCAGCAGAAGCACCATCAACATCGCCAACACGCAAGCCATAACGCATCGCATCAAAACGAGCCAGGTTAGATGAACATTCAGATGGTGCAATTAAGTAGTATGCAGCAAGTGCGTATTCGAAGTTAGGTGCAGAGACTTCAACAATTTCTGCTCCAGCCTTTGCCAATAATTCAAGTGATTCTTCAAAGCGCGCACGAACTCCTGGCTGATAACCATCGCCGTTAAGTTCCTTAACTACACCGATCTTCATTCCCTTTACATCACCAGATTTTGCAGCGGCAACTACTTGAGGAACAGGTGCATTAATACTTGTTGCATCCTTTGGGTCATGTCCAGCAATTGCTTCATGCAATAACGCTGTATCTAAAACTGTTCGTGCACATGGTCCTGCTTGATCTAATGAGGATGAAAAGGCAACTAAACCAAAACGAGAAACGCCACCGTATGTTGGCTTAACTCCAACCGTTCCGGTTACCGCTGCAGGTTGGCGAATTGATCCACCAGTATCGGTACCAATTGCAAGGGGTGCTTCAAAAGCAGCAAGGGCAGCAGATGAACCGCCACCTGATCCGCCAGGAATACGAGTTAAATCCCAAGGGTTATGTGTTGGACCATAGGCAGAGTTTTCCGTCGATGAACCCATCGCAAACTCATCCATATTTGTCTTACCCAAGATAACAACATCATTCTTCTTAAGATTTGCAACAACAGTTGAGTCATATGGTGGGCGCCAACCTTCAAGAATCTTTGAGCCACAAGTAGTTGGAACTCCCTTTTGCGCCATAACATCCTTGAGCGCAAGTGGAACACCAGCAAGTGGTGACAATTTTTCACCCTTTGCACGCTTTGCATCAACTGCAGCAGCTTGTGCCAATGCACCTTCGGTGTCTACATATAAAAATGCATGAACATCTGCATCAACTGCGGTAATGCGATCAAGATGTGCTTGAGTTAATGCAACTGATGTTGTTTCTCCAGCAGCAAGCTTTGCCGCCATCTCGGATGCTGAGTTACGAATCATTCTTCACCCAAAATCTGAGGAACGCGAAAACGTTGCTCTTCTTGAGCTGGTGCGCCAGAGAGCGCTTCTTCGGGAGTAAGACTTGGCACAACTACATCTGCACGAAAAACATTGCGCAATGGCAATGGGTGTGAGGTTGGTTCTACATCTGCGCCGGCAACTTCCTGCACACGATCGACCGCATCCAAAATAACTGTGAACTCATTAGAAAGATTGACTAACTCTTCCTCGCTCATTTCGATGCGGGCTAGGCCTGCAAGTTTGGCGACATCATCGCGGGAAAGGCTGCTCATGGGTGCAAGTCTAATTAAATTCAGCGCTAACTGCGAATTTGCCCATTTCCGGTAACGATCCAAGTAGTCGTTGTCATCGCCTCGAGCCCCATTGGACCTCGGGCATGCAATTTTTGATTTGAGATACCGATTTCAGCCCCAAAACCCATCTGCTCACCATCTGTAAATCGCGTCGATGTATTGACCATTACCGCTGCGCAATCAGCCAACGCTATGAATTTCTTAACTACATCCTTGTTTTCGGAAATGATCGCCTCGGTGTGCTGAGTTCCGTACTTAGCAATATGTGCACTTGCAGCTTCAACTGAATCAACAATCGCCACATTCATCTCGAGCGTTCCGAACTCGGTACAGAAGTTTTCCTCAGTCGCCTCAGTTGCAGGAATTCCAACCTTGTGTGCAATTGCCAGGCTAGCGCTATCGCAGTGCACAATCACTCCCGCTTCATGCAGAGCCTTAAGCGCAGTTGGCATAAATGAATCGGCAATCGCTGAGTGCACCAACAATGTCTCGGCAGCGTTACACACACTTGGTCGCTGCACCTTTGAGTTAATGATGATCGGAACCGCTTTGCTAAGGTCGGCAAACTCATCGATGTACACATGGCAGACACCTGCACCGGTTTCGATTGTAGGAACCGATGACTCATCGACAACCATGCGAATGAGCGCTGCACTTCCACGAGGAATTACTAGATCTACCTTTCCGCGGGCGTTCAGCAGTGCTTTAACTGTTTCACGATCCTCTGAAGGAACAAGTTGAATTACATCTGGCGAAATTGAAGTTGAAGCTAACGCATCACGCATTACGCGCACTAGAATTTCATTGCTGTGTGCCGCACTTGATGAGCCGCGAAGCAAGGCTGCATTTCCAGACATCAACAAAATTACCGCAGCATCCACAGTTACATTGGGGCGCGCTTCGTACACCATTCCAATAACCCCAAATGGAACTGAAATCTGTTCTAACTCGATGCCATTAGGCAAGGTTGATTTGCGCAATGTATTTCCGAGTGGATCTGGAAGTTGGCTCACTTGTCGCGCTCCCCCAGCAATTCCCTTAATACGATCTGGGGTTAATAAGAGTCGATCAAGCAGTGATGAGTTCAAGCCGGCTACGCGACCTGCTTGCATGTCTTTCTCATTAGCGGCAAGAATTTCTGCACCTCTAGCTTCAATTGCATCGGCGATTACATTCAAAGCCGCTTTTCGCTGCGCACCGGTGGAAACACTCAAGGTCTTTCCGGCAATGCGGGCAGAATCTGCCAGGTTTGAAATCAAAAGTTGTGCGCTCATTTAAATCAACACCAAATCATCTCTGTGGACTAGTTCGCGTTCGTATTCAGCACCTAAAGCTGCAGCAAGTTCCTTTGTTGATCTACCCAACATCTGTGGCAAATCCTCTGAATCAAATGCAACCAGCCCGCGTGCAATAACCACGCCATCTGGACCAACAAGTTCTACCGCATCGCCTGCAATGAAATCACCCTCAACAGCGGTGACTCCTGCAGGTAGCAATGAAACACCTCTTTCAAGAATCGCTGTGACCGCGCCTTTGTCGAGAATCAACTTTCCTTGTGACTTAGTAGCGTGTGCTAACCACAACAAACGTGAGGTTGTCTTACTTGCTTGTGCATGAAAATGAGTGCCGAATTTTTCTCCAGCAAGTGATTTATCGGAATCCTCCAGCGAAGTTAGCAACATTGGAATACCAGCTGAGGTTGCGATGCGTGCAGCTTCAACCTTGGTAACCATTCCCCCGCTGCCAACACCTGCAGAACCGGCTCCACCAAGAGTTACGCCCTCGATGTCGGCAACGGATGAAACCTCATGAATTCTTTGTGCTCCAGCTTGAGTAGGAGGCGCGTCATACAGTGCATCAATATCAGAGACTAAAACTAAAAGATCGGCACCAATCAAAAGTGCTACTAACGCGGCTAAACGATCATTGTCACCAAAACGAATCTCTTGAGTTCCTACAGAGTCATTTTCATTAATGATTGGCACAACACCTAGTTGAAGCAATTTGTACAAAGTACGTTGCGCATTTTGATAATGAGAACGACGAACAACATCCTCTGTTGTTAGCAATACCTGAGAAGCGGTAATTGAATGACGGGCAAAGCTTTGGGTGTATTGAGCAACTAGTAATCCCTGGCCCACCGATGCCGCAGCCTGCTGCGTAGCTAGATCCTTTGGGCGGGTTGTTAATCCAAGTGGTGCAAGCCCTGCAGCAATTGCACCTGAAGAAACTACGACAACTTCTGCGCCACGCTTCTTGCAGGCGGCGACAACATCAACAAGTTTGTTTACTGCAGCTGCATCGAGTGCAGATCCGGCTTTACCGGTAAGAGAGGAGGAACCAATCTTGATGACGATGCGTTTTGCAGAGGTGATCTGCTCTCGGCTCACTTGTCATCTCCATCCTCTTGATTTTTCTCTGTGGTGTCTGCAGCTGTGATTATCGGTGCTGAAAGTTTAGGCGTGTGAGGGTCAACTACGTTGTATTCCCACTGCTTTGCGATTTCATCATCGGTCAAAACATTCTCAACACGCTCAGGCATGTTCCAGGTTGATTCAAGACGTGAATCCTCGCCTCGACGGTGCAGGTGACCGGCAAGTTGTTCAGCGCCAGCTTCAATAGTTGGCTCCCAATCAAATACAACTTCAGTATCACCATCGCCGATACGTACTTCGCTGCCAGCAACCGCACCCTTTTTGTACAACTCTTTTTCAACTCCGAGTTGTGCCAAACGATCAGCAAGGTAACCAATAGCTTCGGCGTTCTTAAAGTTAGTTTGGCGAACCCAACGTTCAACCTTCTTGCCACGGATCGTGAATGATTCATCGGCGTTTGCATGGACTGTGAAGCCTGAGTCATCAACTGCAACTGGTCGCAAGATAATTCGTGTACGTTCTGGAACTCCAGCTTCAACGCGGTTCTTATGAACCAAACGTCCCATTGCGTAAATTAAATCTTGTAGACCTTCACGAGATGCCGCAGAAACTGAGTACACCTCGTACCCCTTATCGCGAAGCTCTTGTTCAACCATTTCAGCCATCGCTTTGCCATCAGGTAAATCAATCTTGTTCAAAGCAACGATACGGACGCGATCTTCAAGACCACCGTATAGAGCTAACTCATTTTCAATTGCTTCAAGATCTGCAACAGGGTTGCGATCTGTTTCTAAAGTTCCGCAATCAAGTACATGTACTAATGCAACGCATCGTTCTACGTGACGCAGAAACTCAAGGCCCAAGCCCTTACCTTGTGATGCACCCGGAATAAGGCCCGGAACATCTGCAACGGTAAATCGAGTCTCGCCCGCCTGCACAACACCTAGGTTTGGCACCAAGGTCGTAAATGGATAATCAGCGATCTTTGGACGTGCTGCAGAAACCGCTGCAATCAATGATGATTTTCCAGCACTTGGAAATCCAACAAGAGCAATATCTGCAACGCTCTTTAACTCTAAAATCAAAGTGCGTTCTTCACCTGGTTCACCAAGTAATGCAAAACCTGGTGCACGACGCTTAGAGGATGACAGTGCAAGATTTCCTAGACCACCAAAGCCACCTTGAGCTGCAATAAATGTTGTTCCATTGCCGATTAAATCGGCGATCTGCTCACCATTTTTATCGTAAATAACCGTTCCATTAGGAACTCCAAGGATTAAATCCTCACCTTGGTGACCATCTTTGCGATCGCCATAACCCTGGTGACCAGATGTTGCTTTGCGATGTGGAGAGTGGTGAAAATCTAGAAGTGTTGTCACATTGGGATCAACGATAAGAATGATGTCTCCACCGCGTCCGCCGTTACCACCATCTGGTCCACCCAGTGGCTTGAACTTTTCACGCTTTACAGAAACACAACCATCGCCACCTTTTCCGGCAGCTGCGTAGAGAGTTACACGATCAACAAATGTTGTCACTTATGAACTCCCTTCGCTTCTTACAATGGTGATGAATGAAAAAAGCGAGCCGCATGATTACGGCTCGCTCTTTTACAAGAAACCTAAAATTAAGCTACCGGAGCCACATTCACTACACGACGACCGCGAGCGCGACCGAATTCAACAACGCCTGC
>JBDLUF010000021.1:0-13995 GCA_039805445.1 Actinomycetota bacterium
ATTCTTGCACCCAATTGCTATCCTTTCCTATCACTCAGTCCGGGTGGCGGAATTGGCAGACGCGCTAGCTTGAGGTGTTAGTTCCCGCAAGGGATTAGGGGTTCAAGTCCCCTCTCGGACACATGAAAATCGATGACGCTCTTTCGCTCATCCGTGAAATTCCTGATTACCCAAAACCAGGTATTCGTTTTCAAGACATCACCCCATTGTTGGCACATGGCGAAGCATTCATCGCAATTACAGAAGAGTTTGCAACCTACGCCGATTCAACAACCCTTGTTGCAGGTATTGAAGCCCGTGGTTTCATCTTTGCCTCAGCGGTGGCAAATCAATTACGCAGCGGCTTCGTTCCTATTCGCAAAGCAGGAAAACTTCCGCATCAAACAATCTCTGAAAGTTATGGTCTTGAATACGGGGTTGACACCCTTGAGCTACACATCGATGCCATTACCCCAGGGGCAAATGTCTTACTTATTGATGATGTCCTTGCTACGGGTGGAACCATCGCCGCTGCGATCGAATTGATTCAACGCCTGGGCGGCAAAGTTGTCCATGTATTAGCGCTACTTGAGATTGAAGGCCTGCCTGGTCGAGAACGACTTAATCAGAAATATCCTGAGATTCCAGTTACTTCGCTGGTAGTTTCGTAGCGATGCGTATCCTGCAAATTCAAGGTTTGCGAGCCTTAGCCGCACTCCTTGTAACAATCTTTCATGCCCGCCTGATGCCGGGTGGATTCATCGGCGTTGACATCTTCTATGTGATCTCTGGCTACTTGATCACTGGTCTGATTATCCGAGAGATTGATAAAACCGGACGATTAGATCTCAACCTCTTCTATCAACGTCGAATAAAGCGACTTCTGCCTACATCTGTCTTTGTTCTCTTCGTAACTGCAATTGTGGGCATGTTTGTTCTTCCACCCATCACGCGAGATGCTTTAGGTCGCGATTTATTTGCAGCGGCCGCATACATTTCAAACTATCTCTTTGCGTGGTGGCAGAACGATTATCAAAATCTCAATGCAACACCTTCGCCTTTTATCCACTACTGGTCTTTAGCTGTTGAAGAGCAGTTTTACGTCGTATGGCCAATTTTTATTTTATTTCTTTCGCGCTGCGGTAAAAAGGCAATTCTGAATGGTGTAGCAATAGTTACTGCACTGTCATTACTACTGTCCATTTACCAGACACAAACATCTCCTATTTGGGCTTTTTATTCTCTGCCTACCCGCGCCTGGGAACTAGGAGTTGGAGCGCTCCTACTTTTTATTCCGGAAAAATACTTACGTAATCGATACTTCCCGTGGCTCGGTGTTATCGGAATTGCGATTGCATCAATTAACTTTGATGAAAGCACCGCATTTCCTGGGATCAATGCATTGTTACCAGTGGCTGCAACCGCTGTTCTGATTGGAACCATCCCGATTTGGCCGAGATTTTTTAATGATCTGAGTAATAACCGGCTAGCGCAGTGGCTTGGCGCAATCTCTTATCCGCTCTATTTGTGGCATTGGCCCGCCCTAGTTTTACCGAGTAGCGCCTTAGGACGTCCTCTTCGTATACGCGAACGAATCTTCTGTATCCTCTTAACAGTTGTCTTGGCACATTTAACAAGCAAATTCGTGGAACAACCTTTACGTCACAGAAACTGGAGTGGCAAGAAGGT
This sequence comes from Actinomycetota bacterium, assembly GCA_039805445.1. Lineage (GTDB taxonomy): Bacteria > Actinomycetota > Actinomycetes > Nanopelagicales > Nanopelagicaceae > Planktophila. Next base: position 1,669 of record JBDLUF010000021.1, read on the forward strand.
TTATGGATTCTTTGCTGCAACGACCGCGTTTTCCTTACTCGCTGCAGTAGTGATTTCTTCTACCGCGAGTTCCATTATTTCAGTCAAAGGAACTAACTATCGATTTGATCTGAATAAGGTCATCGAGAAGCCAAAGATTTATGGCGATGGATGTCATGTGAATTACGGAGAAGATAAATCTGGCAAGTGCACATACGGCGATATAGGCTCAAAAACAAAGATCGTTCTTTACGGTGATTCTCATGCTGCGCAGTGGTTCCCAGCCCTAGAGGTATTGGCACGCGAGAAAGGTTTCGAGTTAATTTCACTCACAAAATCAGCATGTTCATCGGTTGATAGCCCACGACCTGACCAGGGTGCATTCAAAAACTCAAATTGTGAAAAATGGCGAGAAAATTCCATTAAGCGAATTCAGCAAGTCAAGCCACAGGCTGTGATTGTGAGCAGTTTCCAGTACTTTACTCCTAAGTCTGGATATCCAAGTAAGACAGAGTGGTGGGATGACGGACAACGTCGCTTACTCGCAGACCTTCAGGGTTCTTCTCAAAACTTAATTTACATAAGCGATACGCCGCGACCTTTACTAGATATTCCCAACTGCCTTGCCTCTCGTGATTCACACTCATGTGACTCAACTGAAAAAACTCCCAATGTAATAATCAACGGCTTTAAGCAGATTGATCCAACACCATGGCTATGTACCTCGTTTTGTCCGGCTATCCAAGATGGATATGTTGCCTATCGTGACAGCTCACACATATCAGTTGAAGCAGCACTAGCCTTAAGGAAGAAACTCGAAGCTGCGCTTAAGGATAAGGGGCTATTTTCATAGAGCTATGGCAGGATGCGCTCCATGGCTGAATTGATTTATTACTGCGGAACGATGGATAGCGGTAAATCCACCCTCGCGCTTCAGACAGCCCATAACCATCAAAGTCGAGGCCGCACCGGTTTGATTTTCACAAACAAGGATCGCGCAGGTTCCGGCGTAATTTCCTCGCGATTAGGTTTATCGAGCCCAGCTATTGAGGTTTCGCCTGAATTAGATGTCCATAAATTGGTAGTCGACAAACTTTCGATGGGTGAAAGGGTTGATTACATCATTTGTGACGAGGCTCAGTTTTATGAAAGCGCTCAAATCGATCAATTAGCACGGGTTGTTGATGGATTAGGGATAGATGTTTTCGCCTTTGGAATCCTTGCTGACTTTAGAACAAAGTTGTTCCCGGGTTCTGCTCGTTTAGTTGAACTTGCCGACCGTGTAAACACCTTGCAGGTTGAAGCATTGTGCTGGTGCGGCGCTCGAGCAACACATAACGCCCGAACTGTTGGCGGCGTTATGGTTGTTGAGGGTGAACAGGTCGTCGTTGGCGATGTAGCACCAGGTGCAGAGGTTGCATATGAGGTTCTTTGCCGTCGCCATCACATGCGACAAGTAACAGCGCGTGCATCACGTGCAGCACATACTTCATCCCTTCCCCTACCGTTCAAGGAGTAACAATGAAATCACGTGCTTATGCCGCACTAGCTGCAAAGACAGATCTGGTTCCATACGAGTTTGAACGTCGCGAATTAGGTTCCAATGATGTTGCCCTTGATATTTCCTATGCCGGAATCTGTCATAGCGATATTCATCAAGTTGCTGAAGAATGGGGACCAGCAATCTTCCCTATGGTGCCAGGTCATGAAATCGCAGGTATCGTCACCGCGGTCGGCACCAAGGTTTCTAAATTTTCAGTTGGTGACAAGATAGGTGTCGGCGTCTTCGTTGACTCTTGTCGTACCTGTGAAAGTTGCCAAAAGGGATTACAGCAGTATTGCGTAGAAGGAATGACCGGCACATATAACGGTTTAGAACGCGATGGAAAAACAGTTGCAATGGGCGGTTACTCAAATAACTTTGTTATCAATGAAGATTATGCGGTGAAGATTCCTGACAATCTTCCTTTAGATGGTGTTGCACCACTGTTGTGCGCTGGAATTACTTTGTACTCGCCGATCAAGCATTGGAAGGTTCAGCCAGGCATGAAAGTTGCTGTTATGGGCTTGGGTGGCTTGGGACATATGGGTGTGAAGTTTGCAGTAGCGATGGGCGCTGAAGTAACTGTTTTATCCCATTCCCCTAACAAACAAGCTGATGCGATCGCAATGGGTGCTCATCACTTCGTCAGCACAAAAGATCTAGCCAACTTAACTCCTTTAGCTAAAAACTTTGATCTCATTCTGAACACAGTAAGTGCTGAGCTCAATATCAATGATTACCTCAATCTCCTTACCCTTGATGGCACGCTCGTCGTCATTGGTCTTCCGGGTAAGCCTTATGAAGTTCATGCTGGAACCCTGCTCAACGGCCGTCGCTCAATGGCAGGTTCTATGATCGGTGGAGTTCCCGAGATGCAGGAGATGCTTGATTTCTGTGCAAAGCACTCGATCGTGAGCGATGTAGAAGTCATTAAGGCTGATTACATAAACCAGGCGTACAAGCGAACAGTCGCAAGTGATGTGAAGTATCGATTTGTCATCGATGCTTCAACGATCTAAATGCTGTGAACTATAAGAGCAAATAACGGAGCGATAGCTAACGCTGGTAAGAGATTGCCGACAGCAACGCTCTTTATGTTTAACAATCTGAAGGCGATGCAAATCAGCATGATTCCGCCAACAACCGTCATCGCATCGACTTGATACCCATCCAGGATTTCTCCTAGACCAAAGCCAATCACCGTCCACACGCCTTGATAAATTCCAACAGGCAGAGCAGAGACTGCAACACCCCACCCTAAAGAGGTGGCAAAGGCCATGGCGGCGAAAAAGTCGAGGGTGCTTTTGAGAATCAGTTGATCTACTCCGGTACCCATACCGTCGCTGATACTTCCGAGAATAGCCAGCGGACCAATGGCAAAGAGAAGTGATGCGGCGACAAAACCTTCAACAAAGGTAGATTCACTAGAGGCTTTAAATCTAATACGCAGATTTTCACCTAGTGCATCAAGTTTATTTTCTAGTTTTAACGCCGAGCCGATCAAACCACCGATAAGAAGTGATCCAAGAACTACGAGCAAACTCCAGCCTTGTGGAAGAGCATCGTTATAGCGATCCGACCACAGTGGGATGAGAGCAGAAGCTGCGCCTAACAAAGTAACCATGCCCAGAACATCTGTCAGTAAGGTCCTTGTTCGAGTTGGCATGCGATTTCCTACTAGAACTCCAAGGGATGCTCCAGAGATAATCGTGATGATATTGATGATGGTGCCAACGCCAGGAAACATTTGCTGATTATACTCACTCAATGTCCAATTCATTTCTAGAGTTTTTGCGCCCACATAAGACAGTTCCGAAGACGCCTTGGAGTGCTGCATCTAGATGGGATCTGAACCCTGCGCGTATTGGCGTACTTTTCTTCGGTTTATTCATCTTTGGTCTCGGTGATTCGCTACTTATTCAAAGCACAATTGGTAACGCTCCGTGGTCTGTTTTAGCGCAAGGTGTTTCCGGAAAACTTGATATCACGATGGGTTGGTCAACCTTTGCGATTAGTTCACTTGTTCTTTTGTTATGGATTCCGCTCAAGGAAAAACCAGGATTTGGAACACTTTCCAATATCGTCATCATTGCTACCGCAATTCAGATCGGCGTTTCAATTTTCCCGGAGCAAAACAATTACGGATTTGGTGTTATCTACTGTTTGATTGGCATTGGCATGGTTGGACTGGGCTCAGCGCTCTACATCACCTGCGCCCTTGGTCCGGGTCCACGAGATGGATTGATGACAGCCCTTCATAACTCAACTGGTGTTCGCATCGGGCGGGTTCGATTAGCTATTGAAGGTTCAGTCCTAGTCGCCGGCTGGCTTTTAGGCGGAACGGTAGGCCTCGGTACCCTCTTATTCGCACTATTAATCGGGCAATCCATAGCGATCGCCCTGGGAGTCGTTTCACGAGTTACCTCTAGGTAGCCCATAGGATCTTCACATCTTCCCAAGGGTTGTGCGCCCTATCGCACACGGGGTCGCAAACACCCCCGTTAACAAAATTAGAAAGGCAGTATTCATGCTGGACTCATACTTTAAAATCTCAGAACGGGGCTCCTCAATCGCCCAAGAGGTTCGAGGCGGACTCGTAACCTTCTTCACGATGGCTTACATCGTGGCGCTCAACCCAATCATCTTGGCGTACTCACCTGATGCAAATGGTCAATTCCTCTTTGGCGGAGCGCAACCAGCTCCAGCGATGGTTGCAGCAACAACTGCGTTAGTTGCAGGTGTTCTAACAATCCTGATGGGATCAATCGCAAACTATCCATTGGCACTTGCTACAGGTCTTGGACTTAACACCTTCGTTGCAGTTGGCATCGCATCAAAGATGACATGGGCTGCAGCAATGGGCCTTGTTGTTCTTGAAGGTTTGATCATCTTGGTTCTGGTTCTAACAGGTTTCCGCGTAGCGGTATTCAAGGCGGTTCCACCACAGATCAAGATCGCTATCTCAGTTGGTATCGGTCTTTTCATCGCACTTATTGGTCTTGTAGATGCCGGATTTGTTCGTCGTACCGCGAGTGGTCCAGTTCCTGTGGGCCTAGGTGTTAATGGAAATCTAGTTGGTTGGCCAACGGTTGTATTCGTATTTGGAACACTCCTAATCGTCGGACTCATGGTTCGCAAGGTAAAGGGTGCAATCCTTATCGGAATCTCCGCAGCTACTATTTTGGCAATCGTGATCCAAAAAATGTACAACATTGCACCAAACTTCACTCCAGGTAATCCACCAACCATCGTCGATGGCGGTTGGCAGCTAGGTATACCTGCGGTTCCAAAAGAGGTAGTTGCAGTGCCTGAATTTGATTTCACAGGCCAGTTCGATCTCTTCGGAGCATTCACACTAGACAATGTTTCACTTATCGCAGCAATCCTTCTTCTCTTCACCTTATTGCTCTCAGATTTCTTTGACACAGTTGGAACAGTTACCGCTATCGGTCACGAGTCAGGCCTTGCAGATAAGGATGGAAACGTTGACAACATCCAAAAGATTCTTTTGGTTGACTCTGTAGCAGCTGCTGCAGGTGGCGCTGCAGGTATCTCTTCAAACACTAGCTACATTGAATCTGCAGCTGGCGTTGGTGAAGGTGCACGAACTGGTCTGGCCTCAGTTGTAACTGGAATAGCCTTCCTGCTTACAACCTTCCTAGCACCACTTGTTGCAATCATTCCTTACGAGGCTGCAACGCCTGCACTGATCATCGTTGGATTCCTAATGATGTCTCAGATCAAGAACATTGATTGGGATGATTTGGGTATTGGTGTTCCTGCATTCCTTACAATCATCTTGATGCCATTTACCTACAACATCTCAGTTGGTATCGGTGCTGGATTTATCACACACGTGGTCATCCGCTTGGTTCAAGGTCGCGGCAAAGAGATCCATCCTTTGCTATACCTAGTGTCAGGTTTGTTCGTGGTTTACTTCTTGTCTTCACCACTGAACGCTTGGCTTGGCTAACAGTTTCAAGGAGAAAGGCCCTCGGGAAACCGGGGGCCTTTTCTTTACCAATGTATTGCAGGCATTCCTAGTTCAGTTAACTTTGAGTTAATCGCTGAAAATGGTTGTGATCCCAAAAAGCCCCTATAGGCAGATAATGGACTTGGGTGTGCAGAAGTTATAACCATCTCCTCCTTAAAGTAACCAGTTAGCTGCGCCGCGTACCTTCCCCATAAAACAGCAACAACGGGTTGTTTTCCCAACACTGATGCGATTGTGTTAGTGATCTCCTCCCAACCAAATTTCGCATGTGCCATAGAGGAACCGACCTCGGTGCTCAAGATTCGATTTAACAGCATGACTCCCTGATCAGCCCAATCAGATAAATCTCCGCTACTTCGGGAGATTCCGCAATCGGATTTAAGTTCTTCAAAGATGTTGCGCAAAGAAGCCGGTAGTGGAGTAACTGTTGAATCAACAGAAAATGCTAAACCGTGAGCGTGGCCCTTTGTCGGATATGGATCCTGACCGATGATAACGACTCGTGTATGGGAAATCGGATGGCGCAAAGCTCTGAAGATGAGATCAAAACTGGGTGCAATATCGCGATTGTGAAGGAATAGATCGATGCGATCGATCTCTGAACGTTGTGAAAGTAAAGCCTCTTGCCACTCTGAATGTAACTGATTAAACAGCTGCACGTGCAAAGTACCGACCAGATTCTGGCGTCACGGTAATTGAAGTTCCGAAAACGGCGGAGACATGTTCTGAGGTAATTACCTGGTCAATCGGTCCCGATACCGCTATTACCCCATCTTTAATCAACAGCGCATGAGTTGTTCCAGCAGGAATTTCCTCAATGTGGTGTGTCACTAAAATTGTTGCAGGAGCGAGTGGGTCGGCGGAGAAGTTAGCAAAACGCTTGAGCAAATCCTCACGACCACCAAGATCTAAACCAGCAGCTGGCTCATCCAATAAAAGAAGTTCTGGATCGGTCATCAATGCACGAGAGATTTGTACTCGTTTCTTTTCACCCTCGCTCAAGGTTCCATACAGGCGATCACCTAGTTCGCGGACTCCAAAATTGGTAAGTAAGGCCATTGCGCGAGATTCATCCCACAAATCGTAAGCTTCATTCCATCGACCTAAGATCGCATACGCGGCAGTTAAAACAACATCCTTAACTGTTTCATCAAAGGGAATGTCTTCTGCGATAACGGAACCACATAAGCCGATTCTCGTTCTCAATTCAAAGAGATCTACCTTGCCCATCTCTTTATCCAAAACCGTTACAACTCCATGAGTTGGGAAAATCTTTGTAGCAAGAATCTGAAGAAGAGTGGATTTTCCTGCGCCGTTAGGACCTAAAACTACCCAGCGCTCCCCCTGGGATATCGAAAAATTGAGAGGTCCCAAAATAGTCCGATCGCCTCGTTGGACGGAGACATCTGTAAGAGTCAAAACAGAGCTACTCATAGATGCAAAAGATACTGGGTGGATCGATCAAAGGGCCGCAAACCTGACCTAAAGCAATAGTGATTCACGATAACCTTGCCTTCTTATGACACTTACAAGCGAAAAAAGCGAGCAGTTCAGCGGACTCATCCTTCTTACAGGCGAGGACTCACCAGGGTTGGCCAACGCTTTATTTGAAACCTTGTCTCCCTTCGCAGTATCAATTATCGATATCGATCAAATTATCATTAATAGCAGGTTAATCCTGACAGTTCATATTGCGCTAAACCCAGCTCATCAAGGCGCGATCGAAGCCGACCTCGAAGCTCTGGCCTCTGCTCAGAATGTAGATATCGCTTCTGTATTTTCCTATTCACCATCAATTACCGCCCGACCACAATTGCACAAGGTTTTGATAACTTCGACCAAAGTTCATCCACGCTTCTTGGCAGCGGTGACTGCTTGCATAAAGAGTTTAGAGGGAAACATTGAGGACATTAATCGCAATGGAGTTGATCCTCTCGAGATCGTTCTCCATGTTTCTGGTGTGGATGCAACTGTCTTGGCAAGCTCACTCCAGCAGATAGCCGCTGAAGCCGGTACAACGATTGCAGTTAGCTGAAAAAATCTATGAGTACGCCTAAACGCCTAGTTCAATTTGATGTTGATTCAACCTTTATTCAACAAGAGGTGATTGAATTATTGGCCGCCAAAGCTGGCGTGTTTGATCAGGTTTCAAAGGTGACTGAGTCTGCAATGCGTGGCGAACTAGATTTCGCTCAAAGTCTCATTGCTCGTGTTGCCTTATTAAAGGATCTGCCTGAATCTGTTATCGCAGAGGTTCAGCAAGAGATCCTTTTGACCGATGGAGCCGCCGAGCTCGTTGAGCAATTGCATGCAAACGGCCACTTCGTTTCTTTAGTATCAGGTGGTTTCATCAACATCATTAAGCCCCTGATTGATCGGTTGAAGATTGATTTCTACAAAGCCAATACCCTCGAAATCGTAGATGGACGACTGACAGGTCGAGTAACAGGTGTCATCATCGATCGCGCGGCAAAAGCTGATGCACTTCATGTGTTCGCAAAGAAGTGCGGCGTGAAAATTGAGGACACAGTAGCTATCGGCGATGGAGCAAATGATTTAGACATGATGGCAGCTGCAGGTATCAGCATCGCATTTAACGCAAAGCCAATCGTGGCCGCACAGGCTCAATATGTGATCAATGAGCCATCACTTCACGGTGTTGCACACCTGATAAATCTCTAACTACAAACGGCAGGCGTGAATATCTGTTACGAGGATTCCACGAGCACCTAGAGCCCATAGTTCATCCATTACGCGGTTGGTCTCTTTACGAAGAACCATTGCACGTACCGCCACCCAATCAGCCTTTTGCAAAGGTGAAATAGTCGGAGACTCAAGTCCTGGTGTGATCGCACATGCCTTTTCAACCAGATCCTTTGAAACATCGTAATCGAGCAAAACATAACGACGCGCAGTTACTACGCCTTGTAGTCGTCGAATCAGTACTTCAAGTCCGGCAGGAATCGCAACACCTGTTCGCTTAATAACGATCGCTTCGCTACTCAAAATTGGCTCACCAAATGTTTGCAGACCAGCTTGGCGCAAGGTATTTCCCGTACTAACAACATCGGCGATCATGTCAGCAACTCCAAGACGAACGCTGCTTTCAACTGCGCCATCCAAACGAACGATCTGCGCTTGGATATTCAAACCCTTCAGACTGTGTTGTACTAAACCTGGATACGCCGTGGCGATTCTCTTTCCAGCTAGATCACTAATCTTCCAATCCCTGCCTGTTGGTGCAGCAAAGCGAAAGGTTGATCCCCCGAAATCCAAGGAGAGTATCTCTTCAGCATCGGCTGCAGAATCGATCAGTAAGTCACGACCGGTAATTCCAGCCTCTAATTCACCGGAACCTACATAGACAGCAATATCGCGTGGACGTAGGTAGTAAAACTCAACACCATTATCAGGATCAGCCAGAACTAAATCTCGACTATCTGTGCGCTGGCGATAGCCAGCCTCCTTCAAAATTGAAATCGAACTCTCAGCAAGGGAGCCCTTGTTTGGTACCGCTATTCGTAACATGATCGCCCCTTAGAGAAACTTATAGATATCGTTAAGTGTTAAACCGCGTGCAAGCATCAATGTTTGCAGATGGTAAAGAAGTTGACTGACCTCTTCAGCTAAAGCTTCATCGCTTTCATGTTCAGCTGCCAGCCATACCTCGCCAGCTTCTTCGAGAATCTTTTTCCCGATTGCGTGAATCCCTGCATCTAACGCAGCAACTGTTCCAGATCCTTCAGGACGATCTATAGCCTTTTGGCTTAGCTCTGCCCACAACTCTTCAAAGGATTTCATGTCCAAAGTTTACTAGAGCGCACTCTTGCTCGTTGCGAATTCTCTAATGTCGACAACCATTTGGGCTGGATCAGCTGCGTTAAAAACAGCGCTCCCTACGACAAATGTGTCGGCACCGGCCGCCAGCGCGATTTCGATAGTTTGCATCGACACTCCACCATCGACCTGTAACCAGATATCTCTATCTCCAATTAATTCGCGGGTCCGTTTGACCTTATCCATCATATTTTCCATAAATTTCTGCCCACCAAAACCAGGTTCAACGGTCATTATGAGGAACATATCTACAAGATCAACACAATCACGGTAATCCTCGATGCTTGTATTGGGTTTGATTCCCAGGCTAGAACGAGAACCTGCTGCACGAATTTTCTTTAATGTCGCCGGAATATTCTCAGTAGCCTCAGCGTGAATTGTGACTGAGGCGCATCCGATCTCTGCGTACTGAACTGCGATCTGGTCAACATTTGCCACCATTAAGTGTGCATCTACGGGCAAAGATGATTCCCTGATGATCTTTGAGGCGGCTTCAAAATCAAATGTGAAGTTCGGGACGAAAACATCATCCATAACATCCAAATGAAGTAGATCCGATACGCCGGCGATACGATTGATTTCCTCATTAAGTCTTGAAAAATCCGCATTCAGGATGCTCGGCGTTATACGAATCTCACGGCTCATGCTTGTATTTTACTCGGCAATCTTTTTAAACAGGGCTAGATACATCGCGTCAGTGCCGATTTTGTGCGTCCATAGAGACATCGCGCCAGCACGTTCAGAGTCCACAAGGTTGTCGGGTATAAATGGGGTGATCTCCATTTGCTGCATGGTCGGGAAACGCTTCTTGATATCGGCAACCTGGATCGAAGTTTCTGCAAGATGTGGTGAACAAGTTGCATAACCCAAAATTCCTCCAGGAGCCAAAGCGTTGATACCCGATTCAATGAGTTCTCGCTGTAACTGTGTGAGCTCACGCAAATCCTGCAAAGTTCTGCGCCAACGAACTTCAGGTCGACGACGCAAAGCTCCTAGTCCTGTACAGGGAGCATCAATCAAGATTGCATCAAACTTCTCCGATTGATTTCCGATCTCTCGACCATCTCCCACTAAAACACGGTCCTCTTGCACAACTTGCTTAACTAACTCTGCACGCGGAACAGAAACTTCATTGGCGGTAAAACGAATTCCGCGTTCACGGGCGATACTGGACAACAAGGCAGCTTTTCCACCAGGTCCTGCACACATATCTAGCCATGAATCGCCACTCGCTGCAGCTGCAAAAGCTGATGCAACTAGCTGCGAACCTTCATCCTGCACGCCGATTTTTCGAGCCTTGATTAACTCTAAAGCTCCTGGATTACCCTTCCAATGAGCACCGTATGGCGAGAAGGTTGTTGGCTCTCCCCCGATATCAACTAAATCTTGTTGAGTAGAAAGACCTGGCCATGAAACTAGTGTTGGAACCGCAGCTTCATTGTTAATCGCTAAAGCTTTTTCAACCTCATCCCAATCCTTCAAAAGATCAAAGTATGCCGAAACTATCCACTCTGGATGAGAGTATTGAATAGCGAATTTTTCTACCGGATCAGATATCTGATTCAACGGAGCAAACCAGTCTTCTTGGCTTTTGCGGGTAACGCTTCGCAATAGCGCGTTAACAAAGCTCGCCTTTGACTCTCCCAATCGCTTACGTGCCACTTCAACGGTTGAAGCCACAGCGGCGTGATCAGGTACCCGCATTTCATGAATTTGGTGAACACCGATTCTGCACACATCAACTATTCCTGAATCAACCTCAGCCCATGGTCGATCGCTAATCTGTTCCAAAACCCAATCATGTTTGCCTTGCATGCGGATAGTTCCGTACAAGAGCTCTGTTACAAAGGATCGATCCCGCTCTTCAAGTTTGCTCGCATTGAGCGCTTGAGGCAGAAGTAAGTTGGAGTATCCATTGTTTCGATTAACCTCAGTTAGTAAATCAAAAGCCAGAAGACGAGAAGCTTCAGGTTTAGGAGATTTGAAGGTGTTTCTGCGTGGCTCAACCAAAAGACTCTCCACCATTTAAGCGAGCCCCACGTGCCCAATCAATGGCGGCCATCTCTTTCTTGCCTGCTGGAACAACCCTTAGTAACTCAATAGTTGTTCCATTTCCGCACCCCACGAAGACACAGTTATTGATGACAGCGATAGTTGATGGGGACATTGAATGAGCTTGCGCCGAGATAGCTGCTGAGACTTTGAAAGGTTCGGAGTTCCATAAACTCCACGCCCCAGGTTCATATGTGTAAGCACGTATTGCATTAACTACAGTCACCGAATCCTTTGTAAAATCTATCAAGGCATCTTGCTTTGAAATCTTTGGGGCAAATGATGGCGTTCCTTTTTGAGGAGACGGTGATTTTTCCTGTGCAATCATCTCGAGAGCCTGGTCAATCGCTTCTACCCCGCGCTCAGCTAACACCTTGAGCAGTTCAAAACTTCTCCATTGCGGATCTATTCCAACTTCAATCTGAGAGAAAATAGGTCCGGTGTCCATTCCCTTATCGAGTTGAAACACGGTAGCTCCTGTTTTTTCTGCGCCATGCAATAAGGCGTATTGAGCGGGTGCAGCACCTCGGTATTGTGGCAATAAAGAGAAATGAAGATTAAGGAAACCATGTCGAGGAAGATCCAGAACCGCCTGCGGCAAGAGGACTCCATAACCGATGGTGATTACACAATCCAGATTATCGATCACACCATTGAGTTCCGTTGAGCTTGCAGGTTTAACAACCTCAATCTTGTGTTGCTCCGCCCAATCGGCAACCGGAGTTTGCGTAAGTACGCGACCTCTTCCAGCTGGCTTATCGGGTTGAGTGATAATCAATTCAATGGTGTGTTTGCTGGAGTGCAACCATTCGAGGGTTGGAATCGCAACTTCAGGAGTAGCAGCTACTCCAAGACGCATTATGTATTCCGTCCGAAGATCGTGTGCGGTGAGTCCTTTACTTGAATGGTGTGTCCATTTTCA
>JBDLUF010000022.1:0-13876 GCA_039805445.1 Actinomycetota bacterium
ATCAATTCCCAATGACTTTAAGTATGGAAGACGTGAACGAATTCCTTCTACATCGCCGATGCCATCGCCATTTGAGTCAGCAAATGAACGTGGGTAGATCTGATAAGTAACAGCATCTCTCCACCATGGGCGCTCTTCGCGTGAGGCTAGTTGTGCCATCGTTACTTCTCCTCTTCAAGGTATTTATTGAGGAAATCACGTTCAGCGTCATTGATGGGACGGGATTTCTTTGTATCCATTGAAACTGTTACCTGAACTGTCTTTACACGAGCAAGTAATTCATCGCCATTCTTCATCTCGTAGGTAACTCCAAATGATGAGTTACCAACTTTGTTGACCCAGATTTCTACATCGATATATATGTCACCGGTATAGATCGGTGCGATGAAATCTACTTCTGCGCGAGCAACAACCATTTCCAGCATCTTGGACCAAGCAAATCGAGCCTCTTGTGCATAAATTAAATAAGTAGCGTTATTGACATGACCAAAAGCATCGAGATCGCCCCAACGAACATACTGTTTATTCTGAAATCTCATTAACGGGTCAACTTTCGGTATGTCATGCGATGTGGGCGGGATGCTTCAGAGCCCAAACGCTCGATCTTGTTTGCTTCATAGCTCTCGAAGTTTCCTTCAAACCAGAACCACTTTGCATCACCTTCGTAGGCCAAAATGTGAGTCGCTACACGGTCAAGGAACCAACGATCGTGAGAGATAACAACTGCGCAACCCGGAAATTCAAGCAACGCGTTTTCTAGTGAACCCAAAGTTTCAACATCAAGATCGTTTGTTGGCTCATCCAGAAGCAACAGGTTTCCACCTTGCTTCAACGTTAACGCTAAGTTCAAACGGTTACGTTCTCCGCCTGAAAGGATTCCAGCTGCTTTCTGCTGATCTGGACCCTTAAAACCAAAGCATGAAACATAGGCGCGTGAAGGCATTTCAACTTGGCCGACCTTAATGAAGTCATTGCCATCTGAAACAACTTCCCACAATGATTTCTTGGGATCAATTCCACCGCGGCTCTGATCAACATAAGAAATCTTTACAGTTTCACCGATCTTTACAGAACCAGAGTCTGCCGGTTCCATTCCCATCAAAGTCTTAAATAGTGTTGTTTTACCTGCACCGTTTGGACCAATGATTCCAACAATTCCATTGCGAGGCAGAGTAAAGGAAAGATCCTCAATCAGTACGCGATCTCCAAAGCCCTTAGTTAAGTTATTAACTTCAATAACTACATTTCCAAGACGTGGGCCAGGTGGAATTTGAATCTCTTCAAAGTCCAACTTACGCATCTTGTCTGCTTCAGCGGCCATCTCTTCATAACGAGCAAGACGTGCCTTTGACTTTGCTTGGCGCCCCTTTGCATTTTGGCGAACCCAATCGAGCTCCTCTGCTAAACGCTTTGCACGCTTTGCATCCTTCTGACCTTCAACCTTCAAACGTGCTGCCTTTGTCTCAAGGTAGGTCGAGTAATTTCCTTCATAAGGATATGCACGACCGCGGTCGAGTTCAAGAATCCACTGTGCAACATTGTCCAAGAAGTATCTATCGTGAGTAATCGCAACAACTGCGCCTGCATACTTGTTGAGGTGCTGCTCCAACCACAAAACAGATTCAGCATCCAAGTGATTTGTAGGCTCATCAAGAAGCAGAAGATCTGGTGCTTGCAATAGCAACTTACACAAAGCAACGCGGCGTTTTTCTCCACCAGATAACACTGAAACATCTGCATCAGGTGGTGGGCAACGAAGTGCATCCATCGCTTGTTCTAACTGTGAATCCAACTCCCAAGCATTGCGGTGATCTAACTGCTCTTGCAGCTCTCCCATTTCTGCTAACAACTTGTCGTAATCTGCATCAGGGTTGGCCATTTCGGCGCTGATCTCATCAAAGCGTGCAAGCATCGCAACGGTTTCTGCAACACCCTCTTTAACGTTGTCGATTACATTTTTTGTCTCATCAAGATGTGGTTCCTGCAGCAAAATTCCGACTGTGTAACCAGGGGTTAAATACGCTTCTCCATTTGATGGTTGTTGTAATCCAGCCATGATCTGAAGGACGGTGGACTTACCGGCACCGTTTGGTCCAACCACGCCGATCTTGGCGCCTGGATAAAACATGATCGTGACATCATCAAGGATGACCTTGTCACCGTGCGCTTTACGCGCCTTCTTCATCGTATAAATGAACTCAGCCATGGGATGAAACCTTAGTGGTTGTGAGCGGTAGACTTAGCATTACGACCCTCCTACAAGCGCCTGTAGCTCAGTCGGATAGAGCACCCGCCTTCTAAGCGGGTTGTCGCAGGTTCGATTCCTGCCAGGCGCGCAGACTGTTTTAAGGCATAAAAGAACCCAGGGCCACCCTCGTTGCCCTGGGTTCTTTTATATAGTTATTAAGTAATTAAATTACTTGTTTGCGCGGGCGATTAACTGCTTCGCCTTTGCAAGGAATGTGCCTTCAATCACGATAAATCCTGTTGAAGCAGCATTCAATGAGCACTCTGGAGAAAGGATGTACTCCGCGAGTTCAACAATTGCCTTGCCCTTTTCCTTATTCTCATAAGAGGTCTCTAGCAACATGTAGCTGATGATTCCTAGTGGGTAAGCACCTGGAACCTTTGTGTTGTAGTCGTAGGTAACGATTCCGTCAGCAGCTTGCTTGGCCTCACCCAAGAATGCTGAAACAGCAGCTGATTCTGGAAGTGCAAAGTTTCCTGATGCGTTTCCAATGTAAGCGGTGCGTAGACCAAATGAGGTTCCCCATTGCTTCTCTGCATATGTAATTGAGTATGGAGTCTTTGAAGCAAGAGTTGCTACACCTTGTGAACCATTTGCACCAACGATGCGACCGATGTTTGAAGTGTCATTGATGTTGCCAGGGAATGCTGTTGTAAATGCATCATTAGCTGGCTTTGTCCAAACTGAAGGAGCTACGCCACCTAAGTAGCGAACAAAATTGTTTGTGGTTCCTGAAGTATCTGAACGGAAGACAACCTTGATTGGCTTGTTAGGAAGTGTGTAATAAACAGATTTCGATCCGGTACGAAGAACAATTGGATTGCCCTTCTTATCATTCTTTACATTTCCATTTGCATCCTTGCGGTAAATAGTTGTCTTAACAGTGCGGTTGTTATCTGCAACGATGGCTGGGTCATTCCACTTTGTGATTTCGCCAGCGAAAATCTTCGCGACTGTTGCGCCAGATAGATAAATGTCCTTCTTCGCAGGAAGGTTTACTAGTACTGCAATTGGTGCAGCAACGATTGGTGCATGGAAAATTGTTGAGCGCTTCTTAGCGCCTGTGTGTGCAGAATCTGAAAACCAGAAATCTCCGATTTTGTTGTCAGAGTTGTTCTTGCCTGTACCTGAACCAGTTGATGTGTAAACAAATGAGTGTCCAGTTTTCTTAGCAAAGCCTGCCTTGCAAGCTTCTACTAGGGGAACAACGAATGATGCACCTGATCCAGCTAGATCAACGGCGTGAGCTGGCGTTGCGCCAGAAACTGCAACTACTGCGGCAAGGACTAGCGCCTTGACCTTGTTTGAAAACTTCATGAACAACCTTTCGTAGGAGGGTAAAACCTTTACATCCCCGAAAGTAGTTATAACTGGTTACATAAAGGCAAGGTATAGGTAAACAAAGCCCCCGCCTTAGGTGAACAATTGGTGTTAGCCGAAACGCCCTGTTACGTAATCTTCTGTGCGCTTATCAGTTGGTGAAGAGAAGATCTTGCTTGTAGGGGCTGTCTCAACCATTACGCCAGGGCCACCGTCAGATAAGAAGAAAGCGGTGTAATCAGAGACACGAGCCGCCTGCTGCATGTTGTGGGTGACGATGACAATTGTCATTGACTTGGCAAGCTCAGAGATCGTCTCTTCAATTCTGAAGGTTGATCCTGGATCTAGTGCCGAACATGGCTCATCCATCAAAAGTACTTGAGGCTCAACGGCAAGGGAGCGCGCGATACATAAACGTTGCTGCTGTCCACCAGAGAGTGCTCCGCCGTGCTCGCCCAAGCGATCCTTAACCTCGCTCCATAATCCTGCACGTACCAAACATGATTCAAGTAGCTCATCCGTGTTGCTCTTCTTGAGCTGTGCCAATTTCAATCCCGACAAAACATTTTCGCCAATTGTCATTGATGGAAAAGGGTTTGGCTTCTGGAAAACCATTCCTACCTTAAGGCGAATCTTTGTTACATCTGTTCCTGGCGCATAAATATCTTGACCATCAAGTAAAACCTCGCCAGCTAAAGCTGCTGTAGGAATGAATTCATGCATGCGATTTAGTGTGCGCAAATATGTTGATTTTCCACAACCTGATGGACCGATTAGCGCGGTGACGGTACCGGCAGCAAAATCAAGTGAAACATCTGAGAGAACATGCTTCTTGCCAAACCATGCATGCACACCACGTGTTTCAAGCCCTGTACCTAGCAAATTTGTGCCAGGAACACGTTGCTCTCGATTACTTGCAACAGAGGCAAGAGATGATGGTGTTGTTGCTTGCATTTTTTTCTCCATGTTGTTCTCGTTTGATGAATTCTCAGTAGGTGTCATATTAGGCAACCTTTCTTCCGCTGAGGTAGCGGGCTAAGCTAAATAAAACAACAATAAAAATGAGCAAGATCAACATTCCGCCCCATGCTCTCGCATAAGCCTCTTCTGTACCACCTGTTAAAAACGCCTTCCAGATATAGAAAGGTAGTGACCCCATTGGTCCAGATGCAGGATTAAAGTTAAGCGCATCTGCGCCACCTGAAACAAGCAAGATTGGTGCGGTCTCTCCGATGATGCGCGCAATACCTAGAATCACTGCAGTCACTAGTCCACTTTTTGCTGCGGGGACGACCACACCCGAAACTGTGCGCCACTGAGTTGCACCCAGCGCTACGCCAGCTTCGCGAAGTTCGTTAGGAATAAGTAAAAGCATTTCTTCGGCGGTGCGTGCAATAGTTGGAATCATCAAAATACTAAGAGCTAATGAACCCATCAATCCAGTTAACTCTTGAGTCACTGGAATAACCAGGATCGAGAGAATAAATAGACCCGCAACAATCGACGGCACGCCACTCATAGCTTGAACAAGGAACTTGATTGGGCGGGCCAAGTTGCCACGGATTTCGGTTAGATAAAGCGCGGTTAATAACCCAATAGGAAAACTAATTAGCAAGGCAACGCCAACCATAATGATTGTTCCTACCAAGGCATGTAGCAATCCACCTGCGGTCACTGGGTCGTTGACAGAGGCCATCGTCATGTCGTTGGTAAACATTCCAAAGTGAATGCCTTTGTAACCCTTGACTGCAACGGTTCCAACAATGCTCAGGATTGGGATCAGGGTTAGAACAATCGCCAAAGAAGCAAAACTGCTCAGCAAAGAATCCTTCGCTGCTGCTAAATCTCGTAAACGTAGTTGTTGAATGAAAATGAGCAAGGAAGCGATAAGGAAAAATGAAACTGCAAAGCCTAACTTTCCGCTAAGCCCGGTAGTTTTAACCGCAGCACCGGCAAGAGCGGCACCCAATAAAATCAATCCAGCTGTGTTTAACCGTTGTTGGATTGAGGTAGCCCAAGGGGTCTGAGGAGTAGGAATAGTAGATTGCATCAGCGTCCCTTTTTCCCAAATGTATTGATCAAAATGTCAGAGATTGCATTAACTACCAGCGTTAGTAGGAAGAGGACTAAGCCAGCAGCCATAAGCGCATCAACCTCTTCCGGGCCTGCCTCACCAAACTTCAAGAGAATCAGTGATGCAACGTTTCCACCTGCACCGAACAAGACCTGCCAGTTAATTTGATATACAACGTTAAGCACTGTGTACACGGCAACGGTTTCACCCATTGCGCGACCTAATCCCAACATCGCACCACCAACAACGCCGCCACGACCATAAGGAATTACAACTGCGCGAATCATCGAAAGCTTGGATGCACCCAAGGCGTAGGCAGCTTGAATTCGATCTAATGGAGTTTGGTCAAAGATTTCTCTTGAAATAGCGGTGACGATCGGAATAATCATGATCGCAAGAACAAGACCTGCAATAAATGGTGAGCGCTCGAAGATTGGTGCAGGTACATCAAAGATTGGGATGAAGCCTAAATACTTATTGAGGAGTTTTGCCCAGTATTCGGCGCTGCCCATTAACACGATAAAGCCCCAGAAACCAAAGAGCAGCGATGGAAAAGCTGCCATTAAATCGATGAGTGATACCAGGAATTTCTTAACGGGACCTCGTGCGTAGAAGGTCAGGTACAAAGCGCTAAGTACTGCAATTGGAACTCCAACAATTACAGCTATAAAGGCAGATAGGAATGTTCCAATAAGCATCGCACCAAGGCCAAATGTGCTTTCAGCAATCTTGCCTTCAGCATCTTGCAAAACTTCCCACTTTGATTCGGTGATGAAGGAGAGCTGCTCAACTTTTAAAACATTAAAACCTTTGATTGACAAAAAGAGTGCGATTAATCCAAGGATAACTAGAGATGACATTCCACCCAGGGTTACTACCGCACGGAAAATCTGATCCGAACGTCGAGGCTTTGTCGTGATTTCCCGTGGGGCAGGGATGCCGGCCGACTGATTTTCCATCAATGTCATGCGGGAATCTTGTATCCCCTCGGCAAGTATTAGGTGGAGCGAAAGTGTCTAGAAGGTAAACAGAAGGTGAAATCACCCCTGGTGCCCTAGGGTTTGGCCCGTGGCTAATGAACAACCCCATCTGATCTGGATCGACTGCGAAATGACCGGTTTGTCCCTGGAAAAGGATGTCCTAGTCGAAATTGCTGTTCTGGTCACCGACTCTGATTTAAATGTGATCGGTGATGGCGTCGATGTTGTCATCAAGGCGACGCCAGAACAGCTTGCTGGCATGAATGACTTTGTAAGGCAGATGCACACGACATCAGGGCTGATTACTGAAATTCCTAACGGAATCTCTGTTCAAGAAGCTGAAGCCCGAGTTATCGCATATCTAGAAAGCGCTTCAACTCAATCTGGAAAATCTCCCTTGGCCGGAAACTCTGTCAGCGTTGATCGCTCATTTATCGCACGCGATATGCCGCTGCTTAATGAATACCTTCATTACCGAACAGTTGATGTTTCATCGATTAAAGAGTTAGCGCGACGTTGGTTCCCAAAGGCTTACTTCGGCGCTCCAGCCAAGACCGGCAACCATCGCGCCTTGGGCGATATACAAGATTCAATCGCTGAACTGGCGTACTACCGCCAAAGCGTCTTCACCACCGCACAAAACGAGGCACCAACCACCTCGTAACAACAGGTAGACTTTGCACCACATGGTGGACGTAGCTCAGCTGGTAGAGCACCCGGTTGTGGTCCGGGATGTCGCGGGTTCGAGCCCCGTCGTTCACCCCAAGTTTTAAAGTTGGCACAACCCTTGCACCAATAAGTAGAGAGCCGGACTGAAATGATTTTCGACGTCGTTGTTGAAATTCCTGCAGGATCACGTAACAAATACGAGATCGACCACATCACCGGTGAGGTGCGCCTAGATCGCATGCTCTTTACTTCAACACGTTACCCATACGACTATGGCTTTGTTAAGAACACTTTGTCGCAAGATGGCGATCCACTAGATGCTCTCATCATGTTGGATGAGCCAACCTTTCCTGGTTGCGTTGTTTCTTGCCGCGTTATCGGAATGCTCAATATGACCGATGAGGCTGGCGGAGATGACAAGCTGCTTTGCGTTGCAGCTGGAGATGTTCGCAAGTCTTATCTTCAGGATCTCAAGGATGTCCCTGCCTACGAATTATCTGAAATCAAGCATTTCTTTGAGGTTTACAAGACCCTTGAACCCGGAAAGTCGGTCCAAGGCGGCGAATGGGTGGGCCACGATGAAGCAGAGCTAGAAATCAACGCTTCATACGCCCGCTTCAAAGACTCTCACTGATACTTTTTCTCTCTAGGAACAACACATACGTTCCTTAAGGAGAGAATGTGATTAACAGCGGCGATACAGCGTGGGTGCTTGCAAGCGCAGCACTGGTCTTGTTTATGACTCCAGGCTTGGCAATCTTTTATGGCGGAATGGTGCGTGCAAAGAGCGCGCTTAACATGATGATGATGTCATTTGCCGCAATCGGAGTCACAACAATCATTTGGGTTCTTTATGGATACTCACTTACCTTCGGAACATCGCAAGGTGGATTAATTGGAAATCTTGGAAATATTGGTTTGTCTGGAACATTGGATCAAGTGGTTGGTGCAGAAGATCATCAAATTCCAACCCTTGCATTTGCAATGTTCCAATTAACCTTTGCAATTATCACCGTTGCACTTTTATCTGGTGCGATCGCTGACCGTGCCAAGTACGGATCTTGGGTGCTGTTTGTTGCAGCCTGGGTAACTCTTGTTTACATCCCTGTTGCGCACTGGGCCTTTGCTAGCCAAAGCGGCAGTGGTGGTTGGATCATCGACAAACTAGGAGCACTGGATTTTGCTGGTGGAACAGTTGTTGAAATCAACTCTGGTGCAGCGGCTCTTGCCCTAGCAATTGTTTTAGGAAAGCGCGATGGTTTCAGACGCGATCCAATGCGACCACACAACATGCCATTAGTGCTGCTTGGAGCAGGAATGCTCTGGTTTGGTTGGTTCGGCTTTAACGCCGGAAGCGCGCTATCTGCAGGCTCTCTTGCAGCAACAGCGATGATCAATACACAAATCGCATCAGCAGCAGCTGCCATGTCATGGATTACCTTTGAAAAGTTCCGTGATGGAAAGGCGACGACGCTAGGTGTTGCATCAGGTGCAATCGCCGGTGCAGTTGTTATCACCCCTGCATGTGGTTACGTCAATCCAATTGGAGCTTTAATTCTTGGATTAATTGCAGGTGTTGCATCTTCATACGCCGTTTCTCGCAAGTACAAGTTTGGGTATGACGATTCGCTCGATGTTGTCGGAGTCCACGGTGTTAGCGGAATCGTTGGAATGATTGGTATTGGCTTGTTTGCGACAGCAACTGTTAATGCAACTGGTAAGGAAGGGTTGTTCATTAACGGCTCCCCTGATCTATTGATTAAGCAGTTAATTGCGATTGTGGCAGTTGCGGCATTTTCATTCTGTGCAACATGGCTCATCGCAACTCTCATTACACGCACCATCGGATTCAGAGTTCCTCGCGAAGAAGAGCTCACAGGTCTAGATACGACCTACCACGCAGAGTCTGCGTATGACATCACTGGAAATTCAAACCGGTACTAGGCACGAGAAAAGAGATAACAATGAAGCTCATAACAGCGATCGTTAAGCCTTCAAAGGTTGATGATATTAAGCGTGCTTTACAGGCAGATGGCGTCCATGGAATGACCGTCTCTGAAACCCGCGGTTTTGGCCGCCAAAAGGGACACACTGAAATTTACCGTGGTGCTGAATACACAGTTGATTTCATTCCAAAAGCGCGCATCGAAGTACTTGCAGATGATGCCGAGTGCGATCACATAGTTGACTTAATTGTTAACACCGCAAACACTGGTTCAATCGGCGATGGAAAACTGTGGGTTTCTCCTATCGACACCGTTGTTCGTATTCGTACCGGCGAGCGCGGAAGTGATGCACTTTAAGAGGTAGGCAACGCCTTTTCTGGACAGCTCTTCAGGATACGAACTATTGCCTCTTTTTCAGGAGCGGTAAACCACAACCTGTATTTGATCTTTACCGCGATCTGTCTAGACACATAATCGCAGCGGTAACTCTTTAATGGTGGCAACCAGGTTGCCGCATCTCCATCGCCCTTTTGAGAATTCAATCGCCCCTTTACCGCCAACAGATTCAATGGATCGTTTGCAAAAGCTGTTCGCTCTTTAATTGATAACTTAAAAGCTCCGGTTTGCCACGCATTTGAAAGCGCAACAACATGATCGATTTGAACCTCCATGCTGCTGACATTTCCGCGAACGAAGTTGATGGTCTCCCCCGAAAATGGATCGATCAATGTTCCAGATATGACAACACACTCGCGGGTCTTTTCCTTAAATACTTCTGCGGTTAAATCCCGTTTCAAAATATCGTTGCGGGTATCACAACCATTGCGATCTACATCTGCCCATGTCTGTCCAAATTGGGAACGGGTGTATCCAGTTTTGGCAGCTCGTCCCTTTGTTGCCTGCGCTTCAATAATTGATAATCCAGAGGCAACAGAATCAGCCTGCGATGGTGAGATTCCAGCCACGAGAAGGCTCAGGACTAGGGCAATCCTTATTTCGATGTGACTCACACGCCCAGTATGCGTGTGTCGGGGATGTGCGTCTAGCGGTGAGTTCCTGATAGGTTTCCCCCTGCATTCAAGCGTTTCCGGCGCCTGGATGCCTCGGGTGGTTAGCTCAGTTGGTAGAGCAGGTGACTCTTAATCACCGGGTCGGGGGTTCGAGTCCCTCACCACCCACTTACGTAGGTAAGCCCGAGAGAGATTTATTCAGAGCCTTCGCAGATTGTCCACCTCAATACATTCCCAACTTAGGCGCAGCAGTTGAACCAAAAGCAGGTAGTTAACTCAATTAAGCGCGCATAATCCATTTCGAATGGCAAATACCTTTAGGGTAAGTAATCTAGAGGTGTGAAGAAGTTGATACTCCTTGTAATTGCAGTATTTCTCATGGCTGGATGCGCTTCGACTCCAAAGGCGAACTCACTGTTTAGTGCCGAAGATATTCAGTTTGCAGAAGAGATGATTCCTCACCATGAACAAGCGGTGTTGATGTCAGATATTGCTTTGACTAATTCAACTAGCGATGAAGTTCTTGCCTTGGCACGCGACATTAAAGCTGCGCAGGCTCCTGAAATCGAGCAGATGGGTAGCTGGGCAGGAGTTCAAGCCTCTACTCATATGGGTCACATGATGGATGGAATGTTAAGTGATGAGCAGATTCAGCAACTTCGAGATGCAGAAGGTGCGACATTCGATCGTTTATTTCTTGAAGGGATGATCGCTCATCATCAGGGTGCCATCAAGATGGCGCAAAAGGTTACCGGTTCTACCAACAAAGAGGTTGCTTCCTTAGCTGCAGTAATTATAGAGGCTCAAGAAAAAGAGATCGCATTCATGCAGGAGCTTATTAAGTTTTTCTAAATGAAAAAGCCCAACTCCCAATGCAAATAGTCATGAGAGTTGGGCTTTACTCTTAACTTACTTAGCAGCTCCTGCTTGCTTAGCTCCAGGAACTTCTTCGAAGAGGAAATTATCAGCATCGAATCAAGAAAATAACTCAATAATTTGTCGCAGTTGCAAGGTTTACGCATGTGCGATTCACTCTGTAAAATGATCAAACTTCATTTACAATAATGAAATGCTGGGTGGAATTAATAACGGTCTCTTCTTGCAATCCTTTGGCGGATTTGCAGGCTTAGCGTTGTTGATTCTTGTCCTTAAGTGGGGATTTTCATCCAACAAGCGATTGATCATTACCCCCATCAAGGCGGGCAAGAAAGATGAGTACGGATTACTTAAGCCGTTGCAAACACCTAGCAACTACATAGAAGCGCAGATGTCGTTGCAAAAGTTAGTCGATGCCAACATCAAAGCTACGCTGACACAGACCTTGGATGGCCCACAGTTAATGGTCTTCGAACGAGACCTAAAGGTCGCTCAAGCAGTTCTTGCAGCTAATTAATTGATTCCCTTTTCAACCTTAGGTTCATTGCATCAATTGCCGCATCAAACTCAGGAACATTGATCTCTGTTTTCCAACGTCCAGATGATGCATTCTCAGCCGTCATCTTGTTGCTGTGAAAAGTACGCATGGCTGGTTCATCCTGTAACTGCAAGAAATCCAGTAGCTTGTTGTAGCTTTCCTGTGGAGCGTTAGTGACAAGATCCTCAAGATTTATAAACATCACTTGATTCTTAGGAACAGATTTCAACGCTTCATGATCAGCTCTTATTCGAGCTTCGATCCATTCAACACCTTCCAAAGGTGTATTGGGACCCCAATTCTTAGTCAGCAAGGATGCAATTACATCCCTGGGATCTCTACGAATCACAATGAACTTTGCTTCAGGAAACAATTTAATTAAACGATGGGCGTAAGTAATATTCATGGGAGTTGTTTCAGCCCAGAACTTCTCGCCTTTTCCACCTTTTTGTTGCGTAATAAATCCCTGCATCAACTTTCTGGCGTGCTTTATGGGACTTTTCTTTATTGATCCCGCATATGTTTCAAGCAAGCTCTGTAAAGCTTTCTTCTCAATACCGGCATGAAGTCCTGGTCCATGTGGCGCAGGCGCATCAATCTCCCACCACTTCTGCCATAACTTCTCACTGAACTCATCAAAGCGCTCACGCCGCTGTAGTAAATCCTTTTGCGCGCGTTGGCGATAAGTTCGATAGTGAAAGATAGAGATTTTCTCTCGGTTTTCCAGTTGAGAGTTCATAGATCCAAATACGACATCTAGGAAACCACCGCGATTTGCTAAAAACTTGATTTCGGTTGGGTTACTGGTTCGCACAAGCGAGTGCTCATTTAGCAGATCTCCAAGCACTGTGGTTCCGCTGCGACCCGTTCCACCAATAAAGACAGGTACTAACTGTGAATCTCTAGTCCTCTGCATTTTCTCGGTTCAGCTAACTTTTCGTCGAATCAGCCTCGGTGCGACCCCATTTAACCTTGTCCCACATGCGTTCATGGAAGTAGTACAGGATGATCTTAGTTACTAACTCGGTGGCGGAAATAGCTACTGCAAATTTCAATTGTCGTGTGATCAGAAAAGAGAGAATGAAGGTATCAAGTGTTCCCGTTACGCGCCAGGTTAACGCCTTAGTAATTGAGCGCTTATGCTTTTCTTTGACCATGTACTCACGACACCTAACTTTGAAGATACTGATATGAGGAAAGGGTAATCAGAATCAACTCTTTCGTGGGTAAGCATGGCGGTGAGTTCTTGAGATATCCCTGTGAATTTGCCTCTTTTTCACGAATTTACATTTTAAATGCGCAAAAGTTGACTGAACGCCTTTACAGTCAGATTATGGAAAAACACTTATTGCCAGTCTTTGCCGGAGGTACTGGTCGAAGTGGAACGACAATTATTATGAATTTGCTTTCCAGACACCCACAGTTTCATGCAAGCCTTCCCCGAGAGATTAAATATGTCACTGAACGCAAAGGGTTGATTGATTTCAATTTCAGGCGTCCCTTAAATGAGGAGCGATCACTAAAAGAGCTTCGGAACGCTATCGCTGGAAAAGTTCTCCCATTTCTCGGTAAAAGTAATTTTGAAATTTTCTCTTCCAGAGTTCATGGTCGTTGGTGGAGTGAGGTTGGCAAAAAGGGCAATCTACGGGGATTGATTCAGGGCATTACCCTGGATGTGGTTGATGGCGCGCTTAGTGAGTTTGAAAAGAGCTTCAAGAAAGATCCCAAGAAGGCCTCCCGAGAATTCTTTTTTACCTTATCGGCTGCACAAATTAGTTCGCCGGATGTTATTTACTTCGGTGATTCAACTCCCACTAACATCATTAATGCAAAGTACGTAGGGCAGATTTTCCCCGAGGCTAAATTTATTAACATGATTCGTGATGGCCGAGATGTGGCACTGTCTGTATCTAAAGAGCGTTGGGGGCCGTCGACACCAGAGCAGGGTTTACTCTGGTGGGAGAAGAGAATTGAACATGCTCATCACTCGCTTGCTGAGATTACTTCTGAGCGCAAAGTTGATCTTCGTCTTGAAGATTTAATAGTTAATCAAAGAGAAAAAAGCTATCAAAAGTTATTAACCTTCCTTAACCTCGATGATCATCCAACTATGCGCAAATACTTCAATGAGCAGATGACTCTGGAAAAAATGCATTTTGGGGAATGGAAAAATGAGGTAAGAAATCCTGAAAAGTTTAGCTCCGATTACCAGAAG
>JBDLUF010000023.1:0-13411 GCA_039805445.1 Actinomycetota bacterium
CTAATCCGGTAATTCCCAGTGAGTATGCAACCAAGGATCCAGCTGCAGATCCTCGACCTGGACCGACGCGAATACCAACCTTCTTTGCATGACCTACAAGATCTGCAACAACGAGAAAGTAACCAGGAAAACCCATCTTCTCCATGACGCCAAGTTCGTACTTCAGGCGATCTTCATGGGCAGGTGTAATGCGTGCGCCTAACCGTTCCTTCAGGCCACGCTCTGCCTCTTTCTTTAACCACGAGTCTTCAGTTTCACCCGCTGGTACCTCAAACTGTGGAAGTAAGTTTTCGCCTTCACGCAAGGTGATGTTGCACCGTTCGGCGATCAGCAAGGTGTTATCGCAACTTTCAGGAATATCCTTAAATAATTCGCGCATCTGGGCTGCGGTCTTTACATAAAAGGAGTCGTTATCAAATTTAAATCTCTTGGGATCTGCCAGAGTTGAACCAGATTGCACGCACAGCAACGCTTCATGTGCGCCAGCATCTTCTTGACGTGTGTAGTGCAGATCGTTGGTAGCAAGCAGCGGTAGATCTAGTTCTTTACCTAACTTCATTAAATCTGCCTTAACGCGAGCTTCAATTTCGATTCCGTGATCCATAACTTCAAGGAAGAAGTTCTCTTTTCCAAAAATATCGCGATAGGCGCTAGCTGCCTTAATTGCTTCCTTGTATGCACCCATGCGAAGTCTGGTTTGAATTTCACCGCCCGGACAACCGGTAGTTGCGATCAAACCCTTTGAGTATGTTGCAAGAAGTTCACGATCCATACGTGGCTTGTAGTAATAACCTTCAAGGGATGCCAGTGAGGACAATCTAAAAAGATTTCCTAAACCTTCATTGTTTTCCGCCAGAATTGTCATGTGGGTATACGCACCACCACCTGAAACATCATCCTCGCCACCATCTGCCCACTGAACACGCTTTTTATCAAAACGAGATTCCGGTGCTACGTAGGCTTCAATTCCGATGATGGGCTTTACATCAGCCTTCTTTGCCGCCTTATAAAACTCAAAAGCACCAAAGACGTTGCCATGGTCGGTCATTGCAATGGCGGGCATGCCTTGTGCTTTGACCTCGGACATCAAATCGCCAACACGAGCGGCGCCATCGAGCATCGAGTACTCGGTATGGACGTGAAGGTGGACGAAATTGTCTTTAGACATGATTGGCGAGATTAGTGGTTAGGGAAGAACGGCGTCGGAAAGCAACGCCAGGGAGCGTGTGAGATCGGCTGGATATGGGGCGTGGAAGTTGAGCGCCTCCCCCGTAACAGGGTGGGCGAAGCGAAGCTCGGCAGCATGAAGCCAAGGTCTGGACATCTGCAGACTCTTAGCCAAGACCGGATCTGCGCCATATGTAGTGTCACCAACTAGTGGATGGTGCAACGCTGAAAAGTGAACACGGATCTGATGTGTGCGGCCGGTTTCAAGTTCAATCTTGACCATTGATACACCACGATAAAACTCAATTACCTCGTAATGGGTAATTGATTCCTTGCCCGTGGCCATCACTGCAAAACGATGATCCTCTTTTGGATGACGATCAATGGGTGCATCAATTGTTCCCGTTGTTGGATCCATGTGACCTTGAACCATTGCATGATAAATCTTGTCAACGGTTCGATTTCTAAATGCATCCTTCAGAACATGAAAAGCTTTATCGCTCTTAGCAACAATCATTAATCCACTGGTGCCAACATCTAATCGATGAACGATTCCTTGACGTTCTGCTGGACCAGAAGTTGAAATGGTGTAACCGGCGGCCATCAATGCACCAACAACAGTTGGACCTGTCCATCCTGGACTTGGGTGAGCTGCACATCCAATTGGTTTATCAATAACAACAATGTCCTGATCATCAAAAACTATTGTTAAACCCTCAAGCGGTGTCAATGGAATTGGATCTGTGTTAATAGGTGCTGGCATCAGTACATCAATGATTTGTCCTGCGGTGACGCGATCTGATTTCGGCATCGCTTTTCCACCGGTTGTGATGTCACCATCTTCAAGAAGTTTGACGACAGCGGTGCGTGATAATCCCAGTACACGTGTCAGTGCACTATCAATGCGCTCTCCCGCGACTCCTTCTGGCACCGATAAGGTGCGCAATTCGCGGTTACTCATGGTTGTGAGCCTACCTTTGTTATGGGTGGGATATTTCTGGCGGTTAAGACCATAGAAATCACCGCTGCAGTAACAATTGCGGTGTCTGCGATGTTAAATACCGGCCAATTGGGCAGCTGCATCCAATCAATGACATGGCCACGTAATACGCCTGGTTCACGGAATATTCGATCCACCATATTTCCAAGAATTCCACCGAGAACTAATCCCAACACAACAGCCCAGCCACGGGATGTGATTTGAGGTGCATAGTAGAAAATTGCGCTCATCACAATCAAACTAAAGAGAGATAAGAAGATGGTTGCACTGGCTGCAAAGGAAAAGGCGGCTCCAGAGTTACGGACAAAGGTTAATTGAAAGAACTCGCCAATTACTTTGATGTTGGATTTGTAGGAAAGGTTATTAACCGCCCAGATTTTTGTTGCTAGATCTAGAACCCAAACCGCCCAGGCAACACTAAAAAGTGTGCGCCATCTGCGCACCTTTAGCGCCGTTCTTCCTTCTGCTTGCACAGCATGCAGAGAGTTGCGCGAGGGAAAACTTGTAGGCGAGCTTTACCAATAGGAGAACCGCACTCTTCGCAGTTTCCATAACTCTTGTTATCGATTCGCTCAAGAGCACGCTCGGTCTGTAGCACCATGTCACGTGCGTTAATAACTAAGGACATCTCATGTTCACGTTCAAATGTCTTTGTTCCAGCATCTGCTTGATCATCACCGGCACCTTCACCAGACTCTTGAATCAACGCATCCATCTCTTGCTCAACAACTGCAAGCTCTTTACGAAGACGATCGAGCTCCTTTGAGATTTCAGTGCGGATCGCCTTGATCTCAGCAGCTGTCCATGGAGATTCATTTTCGCTAACAACAACTGGAGTTGGCGCAACCTTGATTGGCTTCAGTGGAGCGATCTTCTTACCGCTCTTTACTGGACGTGGTGGAGGCGGCATTACTAAACGACGCTCTTCAATAACTGGTGCTACTACTGGTGCTGTAATTGTTGATACAGAAACTGTTTGTGATTTCTCATCAACGGTAAGAGTTGTCTTTGATGGAAATGGCTTTCCTGGAGCTTTCTTTACTGGAATGCTCTTCACCGCAGCTTTTTTGGCAGGTGCTGCCTTCTTTGCCGCGGCCTTTTTGACAGGAGCTTTCTTAGCTGGCGCCTTCTTGGCAACCTTCTTTGCAGGTGTTGCCTTTTTGATCACCTTTTTAACAGCCTTTTTGACAGCCGACTTCTTGGCCGCTTTTTTAACCGCGGCTTTCTTGACTGGCTTCTTAGGCATGTCGCGAACCTTATGCCTTGACGGCTACCGCTACCAACTTCGCCACGGTCATTTTTAAAGGATTCAATCATCTACACTAAGAACCTCGCGTACAGGGCGTTGACGGGGCTATCACCTCACGAGCCAGCAGGAAGAAATGGGTTCACGCCCATGTAGAACCAGCACGGGAGATTTCAAGTGGCACACCTCGGTGTGCAAGGCGGGTGGTACCGCGAAAGCTGTGAATGCAGCGATCGTCCCTCCAGAGATTGTTTTCTGGAGGATTTTTTTATGTCATTTCGCGCCATCCCCGCAGCTGTTGATCTGCCTGCCGTCGAACATGCAATTTTAAAGTTCTGGCGCGAAAACTCCATCTTTGAAAAAACCGTTGCAGCTCGTGAAGGTGCTGCCGCCTGGACATTTTATGAAGGTCCACCAACTGCAAATGGAATGCCTGGCACGCACCACATCGAAGCCCGCGTATTTAAGGATTTGTTTCCACGTTTTCACACAATGAAGGGCAAGCAGGTAACTCGTAAAGCGGGTTGGGATTGTCATGGCTTGCCAGTAGAGATCGCTGTAGAAAAAGAGTTAGGTTTTTCCGGCAAGGGCGATATCGAAAAATTTGGAATCGCACCATTTAATGACAAGTGTCGCGAATCTGTGCAGCGTCACGTCAGTGCATTTACAGATATGACAGATCGCATGGGCTTCTGGGTTGATTTTGATGAAGCGTATTGGACGATGTCTCCAGAGTATGTTGAATCAGTCTGGTGGTCTTTGAAAGAGATCTGGAAAAAGGGATTACTAGTACAGGATCATCGTGTTGCTCCTTACTGCCCTCGCTGCGGAACAGGATTGTCAGATCACGAGCTAGCGCAAGGGTATGAAACCGTTACCGATCCATCGGTCTTTGTTCGTTTTCCAGTGACATCAGGAGAACTCGCGGCTTTGAATGCATCCTTGTTGGTGTGGACCACTACCCCATGGACCTTGGTTTCAAACACCGCTGTCGCTGTGCATCCAGAGGTTGAGTACGTTGCCATCGAAGTAGCAGATGAAGAAAGTACTGAAGTTTTAGTTGTTGCACAGAATTTGATGGAAACAGTTAAGGGCGAGAAGAAGATTCTGAAGACCATGCTGGGCAAGGAGCTTGAGCGGGTCACATACAAACGCCCATTTAATTACATTGAAATTCCAGATGCTCACTACGTAGTTCTTGCAACTTATGTAACAACTGAGGATGGAACTGGATTAGTTCACCAAGCACCTGCCTTTGGTGCAGATGACTTAGCTGTCTGCCGTAGCTATGGATTGCCCGTTGTAAATCCCATTGCACCAGATGGACATTTCCTGGCAGATGTTCCAGTTGTTGGCGGAACCTTTTTCAAAGAGGCGGATAAGCCTTTAGTAAAGGAGCTCAAGGCAAGTGGTGCTCTGTATAAGCACCAGCAATACGAGCACACCTACCCTCATTGCTGGCGCTGTCACACAGCGTTGATGTATTACGCGCAACCATCCTGGTACATCCGCACAACTTCGATTAAGGATGCGCTGCTGCGTGAAAATGCTGCAACAGATTGGCACCCAGAAACTATTAAAGAAGGTCGTTACGGCGATTGGCTGAACAACAATATTGACTGGGCGCTTTCACGCAACCGTTATTGGGGTACACCACTTCCGATCTGGCGCTGCGAGAACAAGCATGAAATCTGTGTTGATTCATTGAAGGAGCTGGGAGCACTTGCTGGTCAAGAGCTTTCTAATCTGGATCCACACCGACCATTTGTTGATGACATCACCTTTGCCTGCGCTGAGTGTTCAGAAACAATGACACGTGTTCCAGAAGTTATCGATTGCTGGTACGACTCAGGTGCGATGCCATTTGCTCAATGGGGATACCCGCATAAAGAAGGTTCGGTAGAAAAGTTCAAAGCCTCTTACCCTGCCGACTTTATTTGCGAAGCGATTGATCAGACACGTGGATGGTTCTATACCTTGATGACTATTGGAACCTTGGTCTTTGATCAATCCTCGTATAAGACAGTTCTGTGCCTTGGTCACATCCTGGATAAGGATGGTCGCAAGATGAGTAAGCACCTTGGCAATGTTCTGGAACCGATGGCATTGATGGATCAACATGGCGCAGATGCGGTTCGTTGGTACATGTTGGCAGCTGGTTCTCCATGGGCTGCCCGTCGAGTTGGCCATGACAGCATTAACGAGGTTGTTCGCAAGACTTTGTTGACCTACTGGAACACCGTTTCATTCCACGCGTTATACGCCAACGCCTCAAACTTTGAACTTTCGCAAACCCCGGCACTTTCTGATCGTCCATTGATGGATCGCTGGATCATTTCTGAATTGAACAGCTTGGTGCAAGAGGTTGATGCAGCGCTCGAGGATTTTGATTCTCAAATTGCGGGCCGCGCACTTGCACGATTTATCGATGATTTATCTAACTGGTATGTGCGTCGTTCTCGTCGACGTTTCTGGGATGGGGATATTGCAGCGCTCGGAACTTTGCACGAGTGCTTAGTAACGCTGACACAGCTACTTGCCCCCCTCGTTCCATTTATTACCGAACAGGTGTGGCAAGAGTTAGTTATTCCGGCAGATTCTAAGCAACCTGCATCGGTTCACCTTTCTGATTGGCCAGCGGTCAACACAGGTGCAATCGATGCTGAGCTTGCATCACAAGTTGCATTGACGCGACGGATCGTCGAATTAGGACGTGCAACACGTGCAGAATCTGGAATCAAGATCCGCCAACCTTTGGGTCGTGCACTGATCGCAGCAAGCGGATGGTCAACTCTTCCTGAAGCGATGCGTGAACAGATCGCCGATGAGCTCAATGTTCAAACGCTGCAGGACATCGCAACTGCAGATGGAGATCTCGTTGATATCAGCGTTAAAGCTAACTTCAAATCATTAGGTGCCAAGTTTGGCGGTGCGGTTCAGGAGATCGCTAAAGCAATCGCGGCTACCGATGCGACCGCGCTGGTAAAGACCCTTCGCGCATCTGGTGTTACAACCGTTGGCACATGGGAGATCGCACTTGATGACCTGGTCATTACAGAGGTTCCAAAGAGTGGCTGGAGCGTTTCATCCCATGATGGAGAAAGCGTTGCCCTAGATCTTGAGCTAACCCCCGAGCTTGTTGCCGCTGGAAATGTGCGTGAAGTAATCAGATTTATTCAAGAGCGTCGCAAGAGCGATGGCTTGGATATTTCAGATCGCATCAGCGTTACCTGGAATGCAACTGATGAGATGGCTGCTGCAATAGAAACAGATCTTGCACATATTGCAGATGAGGTTTTAGCGCTATCAATCACACGTGATGCAGGATTGGCGATTAAAGATACTGAGATTGGTGTTGAGGTCGTACTGGTTAAGCAGTAATTACAGACCGCGTACAAAACCCATCAACAGTTGTGTTCCGAAAAAGAGCACAATGAAACTCATATCAAGACTTACTGCGCCCAATCGAAGTGGTGGAACAAAGCGGCCCACAAACTTCATTGGTGGATCGGTGATTGTGTAGATCGCTTCTACAAAGTAGAGAACGATTCCTTTTGGACGCCAAGTGCGAGAAAACATCTGCACATAATCAAAGATCAATCGACCCAAAAGGGCGAGCAGAAAGATTTGAAGAATACTGGCTAGCAGTGAGCCGACGCTCAACATGATCAGCTCTGGTTAAAGAAGCTTGCTTGAGCAGCTGCTGATTTATCTTCAGAGCTGACTGAAACATTTGCTGGTGACAAAAGGAAAACCTTCTTTGTCACGCGCTCAATTGTTCCGTGCAATCCAAATGCAAGACCACTTGCAAAATCAACAAGGCGCTTGTGCTCTGACTCATCCATTTCGGTCAGGTTGATGATCACTGGATTTCCTTGACGGAAATGCTCACCGATCGTACGAGCCTCGTTGTAATAACGTGGGTGCAAGGTAATGATGCGATCCATTGTTGGAAGATCAAGCTGTGGCGCAACCTCTACAACTGATGAGTGACGCAATGAACCAACTGAACGAGGTTCGCGAGTCTTCACACGAACATCACCAGTTGGTGGGATTGCTGGAGTATTTGTAGTTGCTGTTTGTGGAGTATCAAATTCAGGATCATCCATCAAACCAAGGTAATTAGCGACACGGCGCATTGCATTAGGCATGGTTAAAGGTTACCTGTGGGGTGAGCGGGAACCGAGGATTGATGAGCCTACGCGGACATGTGTCGCACCGTGGGAAATCGCAGTTTCATAATCCCCACTCATCCCCGCCGACAGGGATTTCGCATTCGGGAAGCGGTTCATAAACTCAGTACGGATCACTGCTAATTGCGTGTAAGCCTGATCCGGATCCATCCCCACTGGTGGAACTGACATCAACCCCGCCAATCGGTGGGTCGTAGAGGCTGAGACCTTTTCAGCTAATTGATACAACTGATCAACCCCTGCTCCCCCGCGATGGTGGGCTCCATCTAATGAAACCTGTAAAAAGATGGACAAGGGATGTGGTGCAACTTTTTCAATCATCTCAAAGTGTCGTGGATCATCGAGGGAATGAATTACAGATGCCCATGAGGTAATTGATTTCAACTTATTACTTTGTATTTGCCCCTGGAAATGCCAGTTTCCAACAACGAGTTGGGATTTTTCAGCCCCTTCAGAATCTCTGTTTTCGCCAAAATCTGTGACACCTAATTGCTTCAGGATCTGAGCGTCACTAACCGGAAAGGTTTTAGTGACGGCGATCAAGGTAACGGGATGGGAAGCAACCGCTGCAATCTTTGATTTAACTAATTCGAGGTTGGCGGAGATTTCATCGAGGCGGTTCATAGAGATATGACTCCAGCAAATCTTCCAGTTGGATTTTGACGACGGTGTGAAAAGTACATTTCATCCTCAAAGGTGCAGCTAGTCGATGCCTCATAGGAGACACCTGCTGACACCAAATCTGCGATCAAAGCCTTTGGCAGATCCAACCCTGGTGTTCCTTTGCGGGTTGTTGCAAATGCACGTGGATGCTCTTGCATCACATCCTGCTGCATCTCAAATGGAACCTCATAACAAGCACCACAAATTGATGGTCCCAATATGGCGTGAATATCAATGGAACCTAAGGAACGCATTGTGTGAATCGCTTTCAGTGCGATGCGATTGACCAACCCTGCTCTACCAACATGGATGGCACCCACCGCCTCTTTTGAAACAAGAAGCAAAGGAATGCAATCGGCAACCATGACCGCTAAAGAGATTGCAGATTTTGTTGTAATCAAGCCATCACAGGTTGGTACCTCTGAAGTAACAGAATCAACAATCACGATCTCAGCGCCATGAACCTGATTCATAAACTGCGCCGAACCAATCTGTGCACGATTGGAAGCAACGATCGCAGGATCATCGCCAACATGCAGAGCAAGGTTCAAAGATTCATAGACGCCAAGGCTTGAGCCTCCGCGTCGATCGGTGAAAAAGTGAGGCAAAGCCTTACTTCATGAAGTCAGGAACGTCGATCTCATCCTCTGCAACTAACTCTTCAAAGGTCACGCGACGCTTTGGAGTCTCGCTGCCAAGATCTAGCGCTACTGAGATTGGATCGTTTGATGCGATTGGATCTGCAACCCCACCAAGAGTTGCCGCATTAATTACTGGTGTTGCAACCTTCTTAGGCTCGCCACCTTCAAAGCCTGCAGCAACAACGGTAATACGAACCTCATCACCTAGTGCATCATCAATAGTTGTTCCAAAGATGAACTTAGCGTTGGGATGAACCGCTGATTGAACAAGTTCACACGCCTCGTTAACTTCAAAGAGACCTAGATCAGATCCACCTGAGACTGAGAGTAGAACTCCCATCGCTCCATCAATTGAAGCTTCAAGAAGTGGACTTGAAATCGCAAGTTCAGCGGCGCGCAATGCACGATTTTCTCCGCGAGCAGAACCGATGCCCATCAATGCAGAACCTGCACCTGACATAACAGCTTTCACATCTGCAAAGTCAAGGTTGATTAATCCTGGCTGAGTGATGATCTCTGTAATTCCCTGAACACCTGAAAGTAGAACTTGATCTGCACTCTTGAATGCATCTGCCAAAGTAATGGTGCGATCAGAGATTGCAAGTAAACGATCATTTGGAATAACGATCAAGGTATCAACTTCGGCGCGTAGCGCTTCGATACCAGCATCTGCCTGAGTCGAACGAAGCTTTGCTTCAAATGAGAATGGACGAGTTACAACACCGATAGTTAATGCGCCAATATCTTTTGCAATCTTTGCAACAACTGGAGCTGCACCTGTTCCGGTTCCGCCACCTTCGCCTGCAGTTACAAAAACCATATCTGCGCCACGAAGAATTTCTTCAATGTCATCTGCGTGATCGAGTGCTGCTTCGCGACCCTTATCTGGATCCATTCCTGCACCAAGTCCACGTGTTGTCTTGCGACCAATATCTAATTTCACATCTGCATCACTCATTAATAAATGTTGTGCATCTGTGTTAATCGCAATGAACTCGACGCCCTTTAATCCGACATCGATCATTCGATTAATTGCGTTAACTCCACCGCCACCAATGCCGACGACTTTGATGACCGCTAAATAATTTTGTGGTGAAGCCACTTTTATTCCTCCTTATGAACCATAAACCTCAACTTGAGCCTTACAATTCACTACTTTTCTATAGGGCGAACCTAAAGCGCATAAGGGTGATTATCAAACACCGACGCGATTTGTTTAACGTGTCGCAATTTTCTATTTACTTAACGATTGGTGCATGTGGTGCAGATACATCAACTCTTTTTATATTTGCATTTTCCGGCAATGCAATCAACGCCTTATAAACCTTTAATTTCAACTCATTTTCAGAGTTAGTGCCCCATCGAAGTTCAATCTTCTTGCCATTGTTTTCCATAATCAAAACAAGGGCTCCGGTGCTTCGAACCTTCACAACCGTCAAGGTTGAGTTGAGCTCTTGTGGCAGCTCGGTAAGGAAGGTGACCGCTTTACTTGCATCCTCCACGGTACCTGCTTGAATCTCGATTAAACCTGAAGGTCGCGCACCTTGTGGCACAAAGCTGGCTCCCGTTGAATCAATCACCTGATTTTGAAAGGTTGCAATCGGAGTTCGTGGAATTAGTTCGACAATAACCTTTCCATTGATCCAGTTGCGCGAGATATCTGCAGATTCAACCCAATCGAGCTCTTCTAATTTTGTTGCTACCGCTCGAGGTTCGACGCGAGCCAATTTCTGACCCTTGGTGATTCCAGTGTTAACGGGTTTAGTACTTCCAATTACTTCAACTGATGAGACGGTAAAGAAGGTTGAGTACCCCAAGATGTAGGTGGCACCTGCAAGGGTGGCAATCGCGAAAATTGCGATTAGCTTTTTATTCATTTAACCAAAGCGCCTAGCTAATCCATCAACAATGATCGGAGCTAATGAGCTGACATCGCCTGCTCCCAAGGTCATGATGACATCTCCTGGTTGAGCGTCTGCGACCACAGAATCTGTCACTTCAACAAAGTTTGGAATGTACTCACCATTACTCATCATCGATGTAATCATCTTTGAGGTAACTCCATCAATTGGCTTTTCACTTGCCGCATAGACTTCAAGAAGAATGGCTCTATCAGCTGTACTTAGCTCCTTAGCAAACTGAGGTGCAAAGGCTTTTGTTCGTGAGTATCGATGGGGTTGGAAAATTACAATTAAGCGTCCATCAGCTGCGTAGCGACGTGCCGCTTCAAGGGTTACATGAATCTCAGTTGGGTGGTGCCCATAATCATCAATCACTCGAACCCCATGAACAGTTCCCTTAAGTTCAAATCGTCGACCTGTTCCTCTAAAGGTTGCTAAACCTGTCAGCAATTCAGCTACTGGAAACCCTAATTTCAACCCTGTAGCAAGGACTCCAGCGGCGTTCAAAAGATTGTGATGACCAGGTACCTGTAATTCAATGTGGCCAACGCTTCGGCCCTTCCAAATAGCACGAGCTCGTGAACCCATTGTTAATAGTTCAATCTGATCGATATGTAAATCAGCGGACTCATTGATGCCATATGAAATTAACTCGATTGATTCAACACTCTTTGACAGCGCTACAGCGCCTGCATCATCGGCACAGTATGTTAAAAAGCCACCTGGCTTAATCGTGGCTGCAAAATCTCTAAATGCTTGGGCAACCGCTTCAGGGGTTTCAAAAAAATCAACATGATCATGCTCAACATTTGTGACAATTGCGCCAAATGGGTGGTACTCAATAAAGGATCCATCTGATTCATCAGCCTCTGCCACAAAGATCTCGCCGGTTCCTCTGTGTGCATTAGATCCTGAAGCGGTAATTGTTCCGCCAATTGCAAAGGAAGGATCAGCGGCACAGGCTTGAAGAGCAACAGCTAGCATCGATGAGGTGGTTGTCTTTCCATGAGTTCCAGCTACCGCCACACTCTTTGATTCAGACATCAACATAGCAAGTGCGGCGGCGCGAGTAAGGATCGGAAGCTTTAACTCTTGAGCACGAACTCGTTCAGGGTTGCTCTGCGAAATCGCATTGGAGTACACAACAAGATCGGAGCCATCAACATTTTCTGCGGCGTGAGTTGTTGAGACCGTTGCACCTAACGCCGACAAGGCGATTACGACAGAAGAATCCTTTGCATCAGATCCGCTAACCGTAATTCCGTGAGATAAAGCGATGCGTGCAAGCCCGCTCATTCCCGCTCCACCAATGCCGATGAAGTGAATACGCTTACCGATTAAGGCAGAAAGCTGTGGCTTCATGAGCTCATCGCAAACTCTGCAAGTGCCACAATCTTTTCTGCGGCGTGAAGATCTTGGGGATCTCCTGCAATTGGGGCATGTGCTGCTTTTTCTAGCAAAGAGGTTACGGTGGTTGAAAGATATTGTGCGGTGAACTCTTTTTGAGTGATCACCTGTGCGCGATCGGCTGCAACCAAGGAGGCAGCGTTAACAAACTGTTCTCCATTTCCGATTGGTAGCGGCACAAAAAGAGCGTATCGGCCGAGTGCACGAAACTCGCTACAGGTCACAGCGCCGCTTCGGGCAATGATTAAATCGGCAGCTAAATAGGCATCTGCCATGGCATCAATATAAGCAACTGGCTTATATCCCCCAGAGGCATTGGGCAGGGCGTTGAGTTTGCCTACTGAATGCAGAACAGAAATACCTTTGTCATTAAAGGTTGAAACGCTGTCGGCAATTACTGCATTGATTGCAACTGAGCCTTGTGATCCGCCCATGATGACAACTAATGGTGCAGCTGTAGAAAAACCTAATCGCACCTTTGCAGCAGAACGAGCCTTGCCCCAATCAGCCGCTGATTCTGTACAACCCTGAGCAACATCAGATCGCAGCGGCAATCCAGCAAGCAAGGCACTTGAAAAACTACCCTCTTCAACTGGATGGGCGACCGCTAGATGATGTGTAAATCGGGCACCAACTCGATTAGCCCAACCAGGTTTTGCATTTGCCTCGTGAATGACTATTGGGGTTCGGGTAATTGCAGCGGCTAAGTAAGCAGGTGCGCTGACATATCCACCAAAACCAATCACAACATCAGCGTTTTTTACAACGGTGATGGAGGCTGCAATTGATGCAATGAGATCAAATGGAATTCGCAGCCACGAAGCAGATGGAGTTCTGGAAATTTTCACCTTAGGAATTGTGCGCAATTGAAATCCTGCAGCTGGCACCAAAGTGTTTTCAAGTCCGCTTTTGGTTCCAAGCAAGATGCAGTTATCGGTTGGATGGGCTTTCATCCATTGACGTGCAACAGCTAACGCTGGCTCTATGTGTCCTGCGGTGCCACCACCTGCAAGAACTACCGTAGCCATTTAATTCCCGTCTCTTGTAACCCTTTATAGATTACTGGGTCCCTGCGGGCGGCACCTAAAACAAAGCCGATTCCCATATATGTCGCAATCAAAGCCGAACCACCATAGGAAACAAAGGGCAAGGTCACTCCAACAACTGGCAAAACACTAATTGCCGACCCGACA
>JBDLUF010000024.1:0-13204 GCA_039805445.1 Actinomycetota bacterium
CAAACTCCACCCCATTCCGGCGAAACGTTTTTCAGCAACTGCGCGAGCAGCGATGACACGTTTTCTGATGGCTTCGCTGGTTTCACCAAGTTCATTGCGGGCCATATCTACGCGACCAACAGGTTCAACCTGCACACGTAAATCAATTCGATCCATTAACGGTCCAGAAAGTTTTCCTAAGTACCGCCGTACTTGTTGCGATGTACAGGTGCAGTTACGACCACGACCGGTGAACTTGCCACATGGGCATGGATTAGCAGCTAACACCAGTAGAAACTGAGCGGGAAAGGTCAGATTTCCAACGCTTCTGGCGATAGTTACAGTGCCTGATTCCAGCGGTTGTCGTAAGGAATCTAAAACTCCGGGGCCACACTCGGGTGCTTCATCAATGAAGAGAACCCCGTAATGCGCAAGTGAACATGCACCTGGCTTAATGACATGCGAACCTCCCCCGACCATAGCGATACGTGTCGTTGTGTGATGCGGAGAAACAATGGGTGCAAGCAATGACAAAGGTGAACGCTGGGTCAAAGTACCTGCAATTGAATGAACCGCTGTTACCTCTAACGCTTGTTCAATAGATAACGCCGGCATGATCGTTGGAATTCTTTCGGCGATCATTGTTTTTCCTGCTCCGGGTGGTCCGATCAACAAGATGTGATGTCCGCCAATTGCTGCAATCTCGGCCGCTAAACGTGCAGCAGATTGCCCCGCAACATCTGCAAAATCTAAACGGGTATCGGTTTGTTCCCACTGCAGATCGATCTCTTGAACAACTTCGCGTTCGCCTGTGCGAAGCCAACGCAACACTTGCTTCAGATGCTCCATCGGAACAATGGTCATTGCTTGCATTAGCTGCGCTTCTTCAAAGTTTGCCGAAGGTACAACCGCTGTGCGAACACCAGCTTTGTACGCCGCCATCAATGCCGGCAGTACTCCGCGCACTGAACGAATTCTTCCATCCAGCGAGAGTTCGCCAAGAAATAGAAGTTCGGCAATTCTGTCGCGAGGCACCGTGTCATGTGCAGACAACAATGCAATGCAGATCGCTAAATCAAAACTTGATCCACTCTTTGGTAACCAAGCTGGTGATAGCGAAACTGTTATCTTTCGATTGGGCCAAACTTCGCCACAGTTAACAATTGCACTGCGGACGCGATCCCGGGATTCGGATAACGCAGCATCTGGCAATCCCAGCAATGCATATCCCGGTAAACCATCTGCAATATCAACCTCGATCGTTACAAGGTGGCCTTCTAAACCTTGCAACGCGACTGAATGTGTCAGCGCAAGAGTCATAGCAACTTCTCGCGGTATTCAATGGAAAGCCTTCCATCTGGCTGCACTAAAACCGCTGCAACATCGATTTGATAATCGCACCCCAAACATCCATGTGTTGCTAGCCAGGCAAGAGCTAAACGTTGCATTCGATGGGCTTTATCTCGATTGATCGCTTCGAAGGGATGTCCAAATGCAACGGAACTTCGAGTCTTAACCTCTACAAATGAAAAGATTCCAGTGGGATTAAGAGCGACGATATCTATTTCGCCTTCTCGTATCCGCCAATTTCTTTCAATTACTTCGCAATGACGATCGATTAGATAATGAGCAACCGCATCCTCGCCAAGCGCTCCAGTACTTTGATTATTCTTTGTCTTCATGGTCAGGGAGGATAAATACCCCAATCATGCGCAGGTGCAGCGCTGAACTTACTTGTGGATTAGGGCAGCAACATTGGCAAAGGAGCGACGATGTTGTGCACAAGGTCCATGCTCATTCAGCGCCTTTGTGTGTGCAGCTGTTATGTACCCCTTGTGACCAGCAAAGCCATACAGCGGAAATTCAATGTCCATATCGCGCATGATGCGATCACGAGTTACCTTTGCAATTACCGACGCGGCGCTAATCGACACAACAACTTGATCGCCCTTCCAGACCGCAAGATTTGGAACCCCTAAACCTTCGATCGCATATCCATCAGTTAAAACATAGGCGGGTTCAACACTTAATCCCTGAACCGCTCGGCGCATTCCATCTAAATTAGCAGCATGCACACCGCGTGAATCAACCTCGCTGGCAGGAACAATGACAACACTGACAGATGCAGCGACCTGATGGATTAAATCAAATACCGAATCACGTTTATTTTCAGGGATCTCTTTGGAATCACGAACAACAGCAAGCTCTGCTGCAAAGGGATCGTTGAGAACAACTGAAGCGATGACAAGAGGGCCTGCACATGCTCCACGACCTGCTTCATCAACACCTGCAATCGGTGAGATTCCCGCATTTGTTAAAAGCTGTTCGATAACCTTCATAAGGTTACTTAGTTAATACATCAACTCTTGGAACATATGTGATGTGCTTAAAAGGCCAGATGACTCCAACTACACGCCCGCTTACCTTAGATTCAGGAACAAAGCCCTTATTAATATCCTCTTGGTGATAGCGAGAATCTGCACTTGCTCCGCGGTGATCTCCCATTACCCATAACTTGCCCTTGGGAACGGTGACATCAAAGTTCATTTCTGATGGCTTATTGCCAGCAAAGATATAAGGCTCAGTAACTTCGACACCATTGATAGTTAATTTGCCATCTTTGGTACAGCAGACAACACGGTCGCCGCCAATACCAATGACACGCTTAACTAAGTACTGCTTGGCAGGGTTGGGAAGAACTCCAACAGTTACAAGTGCGCTCTTAGCCTTTGCAACATACTTATTTGTTGAGTAATCAATGATCTCTGGAAGCCAGTTATTGGGATCGCGGAATACAACTACATCTCCACGCTTAATAGTGTTTGAAATAAAGGGAACTTTGTTTACTGCAACGCGATCCTTGATTTGAAGTGTGTTTTCCATGGATCCAGATGGAATATAGAAAAACTGCACTAGGAATGTCTTGATAAATAAAGAGACAACGAGTGCAACAACAACAAGGATTGGGAGCTCCTTAAGGAGCGATCCCTTATTACGCATTGAAGAGATTATTCAGCTTTTGGAGCTTCAGCTGCTTCTTCAGCAGCTGGTGCATCAACAACTGCTTCTGCTGCAGGTGCTTCGACAACTGCTTCTGCTGCAGGTGCTTCGACAA
This sequence comes from Actinomycetota bacterium, assembly GCA_039805445.1. Classification (GTDB taxonomy): domain Bacteria; phylum Actinomycetota; class Actinomycetes; order Nanopelagicales; family Nanopelagicaceae; genus Planktophila. Next base: position 3,095 of record JBDLUF010000024.1, read on the forward strand.
CTGCCTCAACAGGTGCAACTTCAGCTACAGGCTCAGGAATAACTACTGGTTCTGGAGTTGAAAGAATTCCATCGCCGTAACCTTCGACGCCATCGCGCTTTTCGCGAATCTTTGCAGCCTTACCGCGGAGATCACGTAGGTAGTACAGCTTGGCGCGACGTACTTCGCCCTTCTTTACTAACTCGATCTTTTCAATAACTGGTGTGTGAACTGGGAAGGTACGCTCAACGCCAACGCCGTATGAAACCTTACGGATTGTGAAAGTCTCGCGAACGCCATCACCTTGGCGACGGATTACTACACCCTGGAAAACCTGAAGACGGCTCTTGTTACCTTCGATAACGCGAACATGGATCTTGAGCTCATCACCAGCACGGAACTGTGGGATGTCTTTGCGCAGCGATGCTGCATCTACGGCGTCAAGAATGTTCATATTCGGATCCTTTTGTCATTTCTATTAAGCACGCGCTTTGGCGGTGCAGAATGCGTATTGTGCCATAGCCACGCTCAGAACCGTAAATCGGCCTCTAGCGCTCAGCCTTACTCCGGGATCTGAGCGTTGAGCGCCTCAAAGAGGTGGGGGCCAGCAGCGACGGTCAGATTGAGCCCATGCCAGGGACGGGTGGTCACAACCGCACCCGCTTCACGGGCGATCAGCTCTGCGGCAGCTAGATCCCATTCATAGAGTCCTGTTTCAAAGTAACCATCGACCAATCCGGTCGCCACATGGCAAATGTCAGCAGCGGCTGATCCAATTCGACGCAGATCTCGAATCTGCGGAAGCAAAACATTCACAATCTTTAACTGTTCAATTCGGTTTTTCACATCGTAGGCAAACCCCGATGACAATAAAGCGCGATTGAGTTCAACTGGATCATTACAGGCGATCTTCACATCATTGAGGAATGCTCCCCCACCTTTGCTTGCATGCCAGGTTGAGTTAACAGTTGGTGAATGAACAACGCCGACCAATGTTCCATTGTCATCTTTAGCAGCGATACTGATCGCCCATCCAGGTAATCCGTAAAAGTAATTAACTGTCCCATCTACTGGATCGATAATCCAAGTAACCCCGCTTTTGCTCGCACGTGATGTTCCCTCTTCTCCGATGATTCCATCGTCGGGACGTGCAGCTAAAATACTTTCGACAATTAACTTTTCACTTGCATGATCCATTTGGGTTGCAATATCAATTGCCGTTGATTTAACTGTTAAGTCCCATGAAGCGGGACGATCGACCAATAAATCTCCAGCTTGACGCGCAATCTTTAATGCAAGTTGAAGTAGCTCATTGGTATCTGTCATAACCGCAGTCTAATGGCGGGATAGACTCTTGCCTATGTTCTCAGGGTACTTAACGCTATTTAGAACCCCTGGGGCGCTGAAATTTTCAATTCCTGGCGTCATTGCACGTATGCCAATTTCGATGGACTCACTTGCACTTATTTTCATAGTTGTCGCAGTCAGTGATTCCTATGCAATTGCCGGTGCTTTGAGTGCAACCGCATCGGTAGTTATGGCCCTGGCAACACCACACTGGTCAAGGGTTGCAGATCGCATAGGTCAAAGTGCAATGCTGGTCAGAGTTATTCCAGTCAAGGTTATTGCCTTTTGTGCTTTCACAGTCTTGGTCCTTAATGAAACACCGGTGTGGAGCTGGTTTGTATCCATCATTATCGCTGAAGCATTTTCTGTAAATACTGGCGGACTTGTTCGTCGACGTTGGTTGCACATATTAAGTCCTGACAAAACAACCACCGCAGAGGATGAACAGGATCGTCATCTAGTAAACACCGCTTACTCCTTTGAAGCGTTGATGGATGAGGTTGTCTTTATTCTTGGACCAATCATCGTCACAGCATGTGCAACAACGATCTCTCCTGCTGCGGGCATAATTTCGGGAATCATCTTTGTGGTCATTGGTTTTCCATTATTTATTATGGCCAAAGAGACTGAGCCTCCTGCTAACCCAAAGCGAATTGTCGATCCACATCCTGCTGTTATTCGAAACAAGCGGGTGCAAGCGGTAGTTCTTCCCACCACATTATTGGGCGGCTTCTTCGGATCGATCGCAATCGTGACCGTTGCCTTTGCTGAGTTCCGTGGTCAAGAAGCTCAATCTGGAATCCTGTTAGCGATTTGGGCGGCCGGTAGCGCAGTTGCCGCTGTTATCAACGGGGTCATTAAATGGAAGTTAACTAGTGCGGCGCGCTTCTTAATCTTCCTCTTTGCCTTAACTGTTCTTTCGATTCCGATGTTGTTTGCACATTCAATTACCTGGCTAGCTGTTGCGCTCTTCTTTAACGGTTTTGCGATCGCTCCACTTGTTATTAATGCTTACGGTGTTGCAGAGGGTGCGGTTCCGCCAGATCAAATCACTGAAACTTTGACCTGGGTCGTTGCAGGTATGCCTATGGGCGGTGCAATTTCTAGTGCGCTATCTGGCCAAATCATCGACCGTTTTGGTGCAGACATCGCATTTTGGGTACCTCTGGGATTCATGATCGCGGCATGTGTAGCCACACTTCCGTATTTCCAGACTTATAAGGGGCTTATCGGCTACCCTCGTGCTCGTGACTGAGCTACGACTTAATGGAAAGACCGAAGATGGTCTCTACCTTTCATTGCATGACAATGATGGACAGGAATTTACTGTTCGAGTCTCTGACACATTGCGTGCAACTGTAAATCAGCAACGCTTGATGGCGGTTCCAACAAATGATGAGCCAAGTATTTCAATTAAAGAGATTCAGCGATTGTTACGTGCAGGACAGACTGCAGAGCAAATCGCTCGCGAAAATGACACAACAATTGAAAAGGTTGAACGTTTTGCAGGTCCAATTCTTTCTGAACGTATTTACATTATTGATCAAGCACAGCAAATTGCGATCCGCAAAGAAGGTGGACGGGATGCTGTTACTTTGCTCGGAGTTGTGATCTCACGTTTAGCACCACGCAACATCGATTCATCAGAATTGTCATGGGATACCTGGCGCCTTGAAGATGGAACCTGGACTATTGAACTTCACTATCCAAATACTTCAGGTGTCGGAATTGCGCAGTGGAGCTTTGATTCGACTCTTCGCACCGTTACATCTATGGATGAGAATGCACGCTGGATGATGGGTGATGAGCCTGCTCCTCGCCAACTTCCAACCGCCGCTCTTATCCCCACCGAGTCTTCTCACCCCTCCGAGCGCCGCATCATCGATGTGTACAGCGAGTTCCGCAAGGAAGATGTTCAGGATGAGATTGAAGAAGAAATCGAACCAATTCGCGAGGTTCCACGCTTAGCTGTTATTCGCGAAGAGCCAGATGATGCGGCAGCTCGAGATGGAATCACTGCACGTGCAAAGGTTCCAAGCTGGGATGAAATCATGTTTGGCATCAAGCCAGAAGACAAGTAGCTAGCTCAGCGTTGTTGTAAGCAATCCGACCTGAGATTCAATTTCACTATCTGAACCATGATGTCCAACCATCGCACCTTCTTTATCTGCACGTTCTGGATCTAGTAAAACCAATCCCCCGCGAGCAATTGCAATTACCTCACCCATTCGATCAATGGCATCAGCGCTCAACTGAGCACCAAATAGGTCGCTAGATATAGCTTGTTCGCGGGTTAGTACCAATGCTTTTTCCTGTAAATACTCTTGCCACAATGATGCGGCATCGACACGTGCTTGAACCGAATCATTCTCTAGATACAGATGACGAGCACGTGGTTCTCCAGCAATGACGCTAACACCGGTTAGCAAAGGGTTGTCCTGACCAATGATGATCTTTTCCTCAACATTAATCATTCCGTGATCAGAGGTCACCCAGATACGGGTTCCCTTTGGTACTTCCTTCATAAGCTGCGAAATCATTTGGTCAATAGCAGAAAGTGCCGCAATCCACTTATCGCTGCCAACACCATCAGAATGTCCAGCATTATCTAAATCATTAACATACAAGTAGACAAAGGATGGAGTTTTCTGCAGAGCTTGCTTCGTTTCGCTTACTAAATCTGCAACAACATTTGCGCCTTTATATTCCGCTCCGCGAAAAACTGCACGGGTAAATCCAGAGTTTTCATAACGCTTCGCAGCAACATGGGTTACTGAGATTCCAACTTTGGCTGCGCGTTGAAAAAGAGTTTCAACTGGTTGCCAATTTTCAGGATCTACACGTTCATCCCATTTCAAAGCATTGAGTAATCGCCCACCACTGCGCGGAACTTGAACGGTGTATCCCAACATTCCATGCACGCCCGGAAGTTCGCCCGTTGTTAAAGTAGCAAGCGAGGTTGCTGTTGTTGAAGGAAATGATGTCTGCACCAAACCATGATTAAACATGCGGCTCATTGTTGGCATTACATCTGCGTACTGCGACAAGGTGTCAAAGCCAAAGCCATCAATGAGAAATAAAAGCTCGCGTCCCATGGGCGATTGACCAACCGCTAAGTGATCAACGGCACTGTCCAACCCGAGGGATGAAAAGATAGATGGAGTTATCTGGGACAAATGCACGTGCTTATCTTCCCACGAGTGTGCACTAGAGTTTGGCTATGGAAAAAGCGATCAAGTTATCTGCTGAGGTTGCCAGTGCGCTCAAGGCTGGAAAGCCTGTAGTTGCCCTGGAATCAACCATCATCAGCCATGGCTTGCCACGTCCTTCAAATCTTGAGGTTGCCCTCGAGTGCGAACGAATTGTTCGTGATGCAGGTGCAGTTCCTGCAACCATCGCACTGCTCGATGGAAAGATTTTGGTCGGATTAGAACGATCTGAGCTTGAAGCGATTGCAAACCGTGATGATATTTCCAAGGCATCTATCCGCGACCTTGCGATCATCGTTGCTCAAGGCAAAAGCGCTGCCACAACTGTTGCTGCAACTGCGCACATCGCAGCACTTGCTGGAATCCATGTCTTTGCTACAGGTGGACTTGGTGGAGTTCACCGCGGCGCAAATGAATCCTTTGATGAGTCTGCAGATCTGACCGCGCTAGCTAATGTTGACATGACCATGATCTGCGCTGGTGTGAAATCAATTTTGGATGTTCCTGCAACTCTAGAGCGTTTAGAAACTTTGGCGATTAGCCTGGTTGGATACAAGACAACGTCTTTTCCTGGTTTCTACCTGACTGATTCTGGTTACACACTGGAACACCGAGTAGATAGTCCTGAAGAGATCGCTGCGATTATCAAGGCGCGCAAAGAGGTTGGGACCTTGAGTAAGGCTCTTGTTGTTGCTAACCCTGTAGAAAAGGAGATGGAGAAGTCACGACACGATGCCATCTTGAAATCTGGTTTGGAAAAGGCTGACAAAGAAGGAATCGTAGGCAAAGCGGTAACACCATTCCTACTTGAGCACTTTCACACAACATCAGAAGGTGAATCCTTAGCCATCAACACTGAAATCATTAAAGCGAACTGTTTACTCGGTGCACAGATTGCTGTGGCGCTTCAATGAAAAAGATTCTGTGTATTGGCGATTTAGCACTCGATGTAATTTCACAGCTGAAAGAGCCGATCAACTACGGAAATGACACCGCCAGCAGAATTTCCAGCCACCCTGGTGGACAGGCTGCAAATGTTGCAACCTGGATAACCCGCACTAATTCAAAGGCTCATTTAGTAGCTCGTACGGGTAATGATCCTGTTGGTTTTGCCCTGATTTCAGATCTCGATAAGTACGGCGTAGAACACCTCAATTTGATGCATAGCGGACGCCCAACTGGTGTTGTTGTAATTTTGGTTGATGCCAATGGTGAGCGAACAATGTTTCCGGACAATGGTGCAAACGCAGATCTTGAAGCCTCCGATCTACCACCGCTAGATGACATCGATGGAGTGTATTTATCTGGTTACGCACTTCTAGATTTCCGTAGTCGTGATGCGGTTCTTGCCATGATCAAGAGAGTAAAAGCAGCAGGAAAGCCAATCTTCTTTGATCCAACAACAACTGGTGCGATGAAGATTGTTAGCCGTGAAGAGGTTTTATCGTGGGTTTCAATGATGGATGGAATTCTGCTCAATAGCGAAGAGGCTTTGTATCTCGGAGATTCAAAAGATGTTGTGACCGCTGAAGAAAATCTTGCCCAGCACACTCCACTTGTTGTCATTAAGTTGGGTTCAAAGGGAGCAATGGCGATTCATGGAACGCAGACAGCTAAGGTTTCTGCTGTGACAACTAATGTTGTCGATACAACAGGTGCTGGCGACTCCTTCGCTGCTGGATTTATTCCGAAGTGGCTGGAAACAAGTGATCTGACTGCAGCACTTTCGGCCGGAGCTGCATTGGCTGCAAAGTGTGTTTCATCAGTTGGGGCGCGCCCTCCCCTAAATTAAGGCTGACTCTTGGCAGAATGCCCCAATGGCAACTGCGAAGACTCCCGCGAAATCTGCGGCAAAGGGTAAGAAACCTGCTGGACCAAAGCCTGGCGAGTACCCAGGAAAGATCGTTGATATCGATGTTTCCAAAGAGGTTTCAGAATCTTTTCTTGAGTATGCATACTCAGTTATTTACTCACGTGCTCTTCCTGATGCACGTGATGGTTTAAAACCTGTTCACCGTCGCATCCTTCATCAGATGGCAGATATGGGTCTTCGCCCAGAGCGCGGACATGTAAAGAGCGCCCGTGTTGTTGGTGAGGTAATGGGTAAGTTGCACCCGCACGGAGATGGCGCGATTTACGATGCATTAGTTCGTATGGCGCAGAGTTTTTCAATGGGTCTGCCATTAATTGATGGTCACGGAAACTTTGGTTCATTAGATGCAGGTCCTGCAGCGATGCGTTACACCGAAGCACGTTTAGCACCAGCTGCAATGTCGATGGTTGCTGAAGCTGATGAAGACACCGTTGATTTTGGTCCAAATTATGATGGTCAACTTTCCGAGCCAATTGTTTTGCCCGCTGCATATCCCAACCTGCTCGTAAATGGTGGTTCTGGAATCGCTGTTGGTATGGCAACCAATATGGCACCTCATAACTTGAGCGAAGTTATCGCTGCGACAAAGTTTCTGATCGATAACCCAAGTGCAACTGTTAAGCAGTTAATGAAGTTTGTTCCAGGTCCAGATTTCCCAACAGGTGGCGAGATCGTTGGACTCGATGGTGTTCGTGAGGCGTACTCAACAGGCAAGGGATCTTTTAAGGTTCGTGCCACAGTTGAGATTGAAAAGGTTACTTCGCGCAAGATGGGTATCGTCATCAAGGAGCTTCCATACACAATCGGACCTGAAAAGGTTGTTGAGCGTATTGCAGCACTTGTAAAGGCAAAGAAGATCCAAGGAATTAGCGACATTATCGATCTTTCAGATGGCCAGACTGGTACCAATGTTGTTATCGAGATCAAAAATGGCTTTGAGCCTGAAGAGGTTCTAGAAAAGCTGTACGCATTGACTCCTATGGAGGATGCATTTGCAATTAACGCAGTTGCATTGGTGAAAGGGCGTCCACAGACACTAGGTCTTAAGGAGCTGCTACGAGTATTCATCGATCACCGTATCGAAGTTGTTCGTCGTCGTTCAGAGTTCCGCAAGGCAAAGGCTGAAGCCCGTTTAGGCCTTGTAGATGGTTTGCTCAAAGCGATTATTGATATCGATAAGGTCATCAAGATTATTCGCGGTAGCGATGATGCAGCGGCTGCAAAAGATAAGTTGATCAAGGACTTTAAACTCAATGATGAACAAGCAACCTATATCTTGGATATGCCGCTTCGTCGTTTGACCAAGATGAGCAAGATTGAACTCGAAACAGAGCAAAAAGAACTTAAGAGCACAATCGCAGAGCTAACTAAGTTGCTCAAGAGCGAGGATGCAATCAAGGCTCAAGTCTCTGATGAGTTAACTGCGGTTGGAAAGTCCTATGCAACACCTCGTCGTACGCGAATTGGTGCTGCTTAACCTCTCCCGATAGAGTTCGGTGTGATTTCAACCCAAGCGCTCGAATTACGTGCAGGTGCTCGCCTTCTTGTTAAGGGCGTAACTGTTCGTATTAACAGCGGTGACCGTATTGGTTTTGTTGGTCGTAATGGTGCTGGTAAATCAACCCTTGCAAAGGTTCTAGCAGGAGAGACAATGCCGGCAGGTGGTGCGGTAAATCGCACTGGAAAGATTGGTTACCTGCCGCAGGATCCTCGTACCGGTGATGAACCCGGTACGGTAATTGATCGAATTTTATCTGCCCGTGATTTAGATCAGATCGCTGCACGTATGCGTTCTGTTGAAGAGGAAATGGCTACCGCCCAAGATGAGGCGTTGGAAAAAGCGATGGATCGCTACACACGTGTTGAAGCAGAGTTCTCTGCAGCTGGTGGTTATGCAGCAACCGCTGAAGCTGAAGCTATTGCAACATCACTAGGTGTTGCAGAAGCTGTCTTTGGAAATGAACTATCTACTCTTTCTGGTGGTCAGCGTCGCCGAATCGAATTAGCTCGCATCCTCTTTAGCGGTGCAGAAACCCTTTTGCTGGATGAGCCAACAAACCACTTGGATGCTGATTCGATTATGTGGCTGCGCGAGTTCTTATCGAAGTACTCAGGTGGCTTTGTCATCATCTCTCACGATGTGAACTTGATCGAGACCGTTGTTAACAAAGTCTTTTACTTAGATGCCAACCGAAATTGCATCGATGTATACAACCTTGGGTGGAAGGCCTACCTGTTGCAACGTGAACAGGATGAGCACCGCCGTAAGAAGGAGCGCGCTAACGCAGAAAAGCGTGCAGAGATTTTGCAAAAGCAGGGTGAAAAGATGCGTGCAAAGGCATCGAAGGCAACAGCTGCACAAGGCATGTTGCGCCGTGCTGAAAAACTTCGTAGCGGACTTGATGATGTTCGAGTCGCTGACAAGGTTGCAAAGCTGCGCTTTCCGACCCCTGCCCCATGTGGCAAGACTCCACTTTCAGGTGAAGAGCTTTCCAAGAACTATGGCTCTCTTGAAATCTTTACCGATGTTTCTTGTGTGATTGATAAGGGTTCACGTGTTGTAATCCTTGGACTTAACGGTGCCGGAAAGACAACGCTGCTTCGTATTTTGGCCGGCGAACTTGAATCAGATACTGGAAAAGTTGAACATGGTCATGGTTTAAAGATTGGTTACTACGCCCAAGAACATGAATCACTTGATTTTGAACGCACTATTTTAGAAAACATGATGTCTGCAACGCCTGATATTCGCGAACCTGAAGCTCGCAATACCTTGGGTTCATTCCTGTTTGTTGGCGATGATGTTCATAAGCCGGTTAAGGTTTTATCTGGCGGAGAAAGAACCCGTTTAGCGCTAGCAGTTCTGGTTGTATCTGCTGCAAATGTGTTGCTACTAGATGAGCCAACTAACAACTTAGATCCTGCATCTCGTGCTGAAATTCTTGGGGCACTTGCTGAATACCAAGGATCGGTCATCATGGTTTCTCACGATGAAGGCGCGGTTCAAGCACTAAAGCCAGAGCGTGTGATCTTGTTGCCAGATGGCGATGAGGATTTGTGGAAAGAGGAGTACTTCGACTTAGTTGCTATTGACTAGCGCTGAAATAACTTAAGCGTCGATGTGATCGCGGTCGATCTCCGCGTTAGCAATAAATTCCTTACGTGGTGCAACATCGCTACCCATCAACAGTTCAAACATTGCCTCCGATGCCGCTGCATCTGACACAGTAATGCGACGCAAAGTACGAGCATCTGGATCCATTGTGGTTTCTCGGAGCTGATCAGCATCCATTTCGCCAAGGCCTTTGTAGCGCTGAATAGGCTCCTTCCAGCGCTTGCCTTCTTTCTTAAGCTCTGCAGTTACCTTCTTCATCTCATCATCACTGTAGGTGTAGATGTAATTGCCCTTCTTGCCTCCCCCGCCAACAACTTCGATGCGGTGCAGAGGTGGGATCGCTGCAAATACACGGCCTGAATCAATCAGTGGACGCATGTAGCGATACATTAGGGTCAGAAGCAAACAACGAATGTGAGCACCATCAACATCAGCATCTGACATCAAGATAATGCGACCGTAACGAGCCTCATCTAATTCAAATGACTTTCCAGAGCCTGCACCAATTACCTGAATAATCGATCCGCACTCTTTATCTTCAAGCATCTGTGACAGTGATGCTTTTTGAACATTCAAAATCTTTCCGC
>JBDLUF010000025.1:0-12437 GCA_039805445.1 Actinomycetota bacterium
TAGTCATCAGTCCAGACCTTACCCATCTTCTTCAGAAGAGCTGTGTCCTTATCCTTGAATGCCTTAACGAAGCGATCACGAGCTGCCTCGTTCTCTGCAACAGTTCCAAGCTTGTCCTTGCCTTCAGCCATCAATACAAGTGTGTGTACTGCTGCTGGTCCTGGGCCGTAAAGATCCCAGTTAGCAATTCTCTTCTTGAATCGAAGAGTCACTGTCATCTTGTCTGCAGAAAGTGTTGGCTCACCAACGATGTTTGCATCGTAAACACCTGAGTATCCAAGACCATTGAATGCAGGAGCATCCTTTCCTTCTGGATCACCCAAACCTGCAGCGATTGAATACGCGTTGCTGCTTAGTACGTGTGAAAGAAGTAGGTCTTCACCTGTGATTGGAGTTCCATCTGACCATACACGGCCAGGGTTAACTGTCCACTGTGTACGGAAATCTGTAGCTGTGTTCTTAACAACCTTGTATGAACCAAATACTGTGTTTTTTACAAGCTCTTTCTTGTTGTTGTAATAGTTGAAGCCAGCACCTTGTAGGTATGAAACCGCAGAACAAGTTGTTGAATTTGTAGCCGAAAGGCTGCAGTTCAAACCTGTAATTGAGTTTGTCTCATGCAAGATAACCGTTGAACGAGTTGCAGCCTGTGCAGGTGATAGCAAAGTAAATGCCAACGCCGCTGATGCTGCAGTTGCGAGCGCAAACTTTGCGCTACGTGTGAACTTCATAGTTCCTCCTTGAGGGTTAAAGAAAAGCGTCTGTGGAGAGTCGACCACCCCATAGGCGCTTTCGGTGGATGAAGTTTGCCGTAGGAAGCCCATAGAGGCAACAGGCTAACCATTTGCATGAGCGTGGATTTATAACGGCTAGATAACCATTGCCTTAGAAAGGGGTGATACTGGGCTATCTCGTGACTTCTGCTTTGGCCTTTTCAAGGGCGGCTGTTGTTAATCGTGGTGCTGCGGAGATGAAAATAAGGATGCCCAGAACCGCCCCAAGAAAATATGGCATCCGTAGCGCAAGATCACGAGAGGCAAAGTTTTGCGTCAGTGTTACCACTGCGCCTCCTGCAAACATTCCGATTGGAATCGATCCCCAGGCAAAAAATCGATACACGCTATTAACTCGACCAAGAAGTTGAGTAGGAATGATGCTTTGGCGCAGTGAAACAGTAATTGTGTTCCACAAAACTGCAACTAATGATTCAAAGACTGTCACTATCCAGACAACTTGCCAAGACGATGTGAAGCCGACAATTGCATAGCCAATCGGAGCGGCAATCAAAGCAATCCAAAGCGAAGGACCGCTTCCCAACTTTTCAGAGATTTTTGGAGCAAGTATTCCTCCCGTGATTCCACCGATCGCACCCGCAGTCCCTAAAATAGAAAATACAAAGACAGATGTTCCTAACACTTCTTGAGCAAATAAAATAAAGGTGACTCCGACCATCGTTCCGACACCATTCATACATCCCAAAATTATTGCTAAAGGGCGAAGCAATGAGTGTTCCCACAACCAAGAAAAGCCTTCTTTGATTTCAACTTTGAAATTTACTTTCTCTCGTGTTTTCTCATGATTTGGCTTGAAATTCCCCTTGATTGTGGCAAGTAATGCAACAGCAATAAAAAATGATCCTGCATCAATAAAAAATGGTAAGTAGATTGCTATTCCAATCAATAGGGAGCCAAGCGGTGGGCCAATGAAGCTATTAGTCAACGATTCCGCCGACCACATCCGCCCGTTTGCCTTTTCAAGATTTTCTTTATCCACAACACTCGGCATTAACGTTTGTGCGCTGTTATCACGCAGAACTTCCGCCATTCCAAAGAGAAAAGCGGTTGCGACGAAGGTTAGGTACAACCCCCAATGTGTCTCCAGATCTGTGATTGAGGTCAATTCATTTAGAGATGGAAGAGAATCCTGATTGAGTAGCACCACAGCACCAACGACAAGTGTTAATACACCTCGAAATGCATCCATTCCCAGAATTAACTTACGACGGTCAAACCGATCGGTAATAACACCGGCATGCAAAGTGAAAATCAACCAAGGTAACCTGGATGCAAAACCCGCGGCTGCAATGAGTATGGGGGAACGGGTAACTGCTGACGCCAGCCAGGGATAGGCTATGCCAGATATTCCATCACCCAGATTTGAAATAGCCGTTGCGTGCCAAAGCTTCCAATATGAGCGTCCTAATTTCGCTTTCATAGCGTTGGATTATTGTGCAGTTTCAGAACTCTTAGCAACGCTTAAAAAGAATTTGATCGAAGCCAGTGCGATAACAGAGGCAATCACTCCACCGACATACATCGGAAGCCTCAGACTGAAATGGGCAAGAACGCCACCGATGAGCGAGCCAATAGGCATCATTCCCCACACCAATGTTCGTCGAGTTCCATGGATACGTCCATATAGTTCATTAGGAATAATTGTTTGATAGGTGGCCATCAGCAAGATATTCCACTGGGCAATTGCAAATCCCCCAAAAGTTGCAAGGGCCACGAAAATGTAAATGTTTGGTGAGAAACCTTGGAGCAACAAAACAACAGAACTTGATGTGATTCCCAATGTCATCATGATGCTGCGACCAAATTTCTTTGAAGCTTTAGGGGCAACGATCGCACCCAGCAACGCACCAACTCCTTGAATCATCAAAATCACTCCGAAGTACTTGGGCGCTAATTCAAGCTCTTTGATGATGAACAAAACCATAGTTGCCGTACCCATCGAGTAACACACACCAATGGTTGCGGTTGTCAAAACCAAACGTCGCAAAACCGTGTGGTTATATAAGTAAGCAATTCCAAATTTAATATCTTCGATGAAGTGAGGCTTTTTCTCCGTTGAATTTTCGGTTCGGACATCTTGTAGGTATTGAATTGGGATAGACAGCGCCAACAACGTGGCTACCGCGTAACCGATACTGTTGATGAAAAAAGGCAACCAAATCGCGAGCGCATACAAGAAACCGCTGAGTGGTGAGCCGATAAAGCCCTGGATGACAGTCTCTGAGATCTGGAGCCGAGAATTTCCTTTTTCATAATGCTCTTTATCCAGAATTTGAGGAATCAGCGATTGAGCTGTCGTATCGGTTGCAACCTCACACACACCAATAATGAAGGCGGTAAAAATCAACCAATAAATAGTTACATGTCCTGTTGCAATGCCTAGAGCCAACATTCCCACTACCGCGCTTCTAATGGCATTTGATCCAGCCAAAATGAAGCGACGGTCAACACGGTCAACCATTACACCTATCGGCATGGCAAAGAGCAACCATGGCAACATCACCATTGCTCCAATGATGGAGATCAAAACGGTGCTATCGGTCAGGGTAATTGCAAGAAGTGGGGCTGCGGCGATCAAAACCCCATCAGCTAGGTTTGAAATTATGCTGCCGGCCCACAAACGATTAAATGCCGGACCCATGACTGAAACCCTAGTCCATGTAATAAAAGAGCAGCTGCTTTTATTTAGATTAAGAGTAGTTTTCTTGCCTTTTCCACCGCGGTATGTCGGCCATCTACCCCTAGTTTTCGATACACATTTCGCAGATGTGTCTTCATAGTGTTTTGTGAAATGTGTAGTTGCTTGGCAATTGCGCTAAGCGGAATGCCAGTTGTTAAGTGCTTGAGAATTTCTAGCTCTCGTGAAGTCAATTTTTCTTCAAGAGAGCCAGTATCGCTGTTCATAGCTTGGATGCGCTCAGTCATTTCATGAACCACACTTTCTCTAAAGACGGTGGGTTGCGCGGCTGCTGCTTTCACCATGACTGGGTACAAACGGTGTTGACGGACGAAATACTCGTGATAACCAACTTCAGCACCGATCTCTAACGCTTTATTGAGATGGGCTAAAGCTAAGTTTTCATGATCGATGTTGATCGTGGCCTGATACAAATACTTGTTTACGCGCTCCCGTGGGGTGTTTTCTGGAAAAGCATCGACAATCGCTGGGATTTTTTTAGGGTCAGCCTGGAAACGTGCATTTAAATCAATTTGCCGAACCATTTCAGTCTTAGGCATTCGGCGCAAAAGCTCTTCCGCTCGCTCCCAATCATCAAGGGTAAAGCGCAGAAAAACTTCAGTCATATCAATCAACCAACTAAGTTCGTTGGGAGATTTCAGCTTAGCTACGCGATCTCTTTGCTGCTTAATGATCTCCATCATTTGTGGGACCTGCCCCTTGGTGATGTTAATTCGAGCACGAGTTCCTTCAGCCATAAAGAACCAGGGCCACATTTGTGAATCCCCTGCTTTTTCCATTATTAATGTCAAAGTTTCAGTCGCATCTTCTAACTGTGAAAGCTCTAACTGGCAGCGCGCAAGCACCATGTAAGCATCTAGTGGGGCGCTGATCGATGAATACCCAATCAGCAACGCTTGATTAATAGCAATGTCTGCATGCTCTGCTGCTTCAAAGAATCTACCTTCGCTCCACAACGCAAGAGCTGTCATACAGGTGAGGTGATACGGAGCGTTGATGGGGTTACCTTCACTCATCAGGGCACGGGCAGATTTAAGTGCAGAGGTAACTTCATCAGGTTGGTCGTACAAAAAGTTGATTGAGGCTTTTAGGCGAAGTAACGCGATCCGATCGGTGTTCTCAAGTGATGGTGTTGGTGATTGATGGTTCAGCGCTTTCTCGATCATCTCAAGGGAACGGGTGAATTCTCCGCGGGCAAAGTACACATGCGCGAAAACCATTGAAGTCAGTTGAGTTAAGAATTCAAGTTCCTTGCTCTGGGTCGAAATTAACTCGAGCTCTGTTGCCATAGCCTCGGCTTTGGCAAAATCTAAATTAACTAAATGGCCTACGACTTTAATTGTCTTCTTCATTACCTCACCGTGCATAGAAGAATCACCAGAAAAATCCGCCCACTTGATAAGAAGATCTCCGCGACCAATAGCGGCCATCTCGCGAATACTGGTTTCTAGGACCGTCTGTGCGCGTTGATAATTCTCTGATTTAAAGATGAATTCAAGTGCTTTGTTTGAATTACCTTTGAGCAAGAAATGATCAGAAAGCTTTTCGTAAATCCGCTTTCTTTCAGCCTGATCGCCTAACTTAACACTAGCTAATCCTTCGTAGACAATCTCATTAAACCTAAAGACACGACTTGTTCCGGATGAAACAGAGACAAAAATTCCATCTGTTGCCAATTTGTTGACATAACTTTCTGAAAAATCCTCGCCCAAAATAATTGCTGCGATCTCTAAATCAAACTCTTCAATTAACAGTAATCGTGAAATTTTCGACTTATTCTCTTCATTGAGTGAATTAAAGGTTTCCAGGGCAAGAATTGATAGAGGGTTGGAAGCACTGCTCATTTCAAACTGTGAATGTTGTTGTCCCCGAGCTATCGATCGAGTCATCATTTGAACCGCTGCCGGCCAACCTTCACACCGTTCAATCAATCGTGAAGAGTTTGATTCAACCTCATCGACACCATTGAGCTCTGCAACTCTAGAAACTTCATCCTCTGAAAACTTAAGATCCTGGCTTGTGATTAAACTGAGATTTCCAAGGCTTGCATATCGAGCAAGAGATGTTGCCGGAGTTACTCTGCGAACAATAATTAGGTGAACATTGTTGGGTAAGAAATCAATCATGGCTTGTGCAACTGTTGATACTTCTAGACTGTCAGTTGGTCCGTTATCAATAACAAAGTTAAAGGGCTCTTTTACCTCGCCCGCAGCCTCAGTTAGCTTCTTTATATTTACCATCGGATTTGCACTCGGTTCATTTTCAAAATCTGAACCAAATTCGGGAAATTGCACTCTGATTGCAGCAAGTACATGTTCAAAAAAAGTTTGTGTCGAATCAGCTGAGTTAATGTTGAGCCAAACAGTTGGAATCGCTGAATTCTCTGCCCACTGAGATACAAGTGAGCTCTTTCCATATCCAGCAGGTGCGGCTACAACTGTGACACCCGGCAGGCCAGTCTCAAAGAGGTGAAAAAGATGTTTTCTAGAGATGAAGTTAGCTGGAACTGCGGGTGCAACGATGCGGGAGCGATCAATGGATGGGGTGATGACTTCCTTTGGGCTCATTCCTTAAGGGTGAGGCCTGCCCAGCTGAGAATCAAGCAAATATCACCCTATTAGGGGTGATCTGTTGAGGCGAGATTAAGCGAAGGTGCCTGTCACTAAGAAGTACACACGGCGGGCAACGGAGACCGCATGGTCTGCATAACGCTCGTAGTAGCGCCCTAGCAAGGTCAGATCGATCGCGGTTTCAATACTTAATCCGCTGCTCTGATTAATGATTGTTGAGATTACCTTTTTGTGCAGGTCATCCATCTCATCATCATCTTTTTCTACCTGCAAAGCCATCTCGGTATCGCGGGTAGTGATAACTCCGGCAACCATGATGGATAGCTTTTCAGCGACATGGCCCATCTCGGTAAAGGGCAAAAGTAGGGCTTCTGGAATTGCGCGATCTGGGTGACGCAGGCGAGCAACCTTTGCGATGTGGTGGGCTAAATCGCCCATTCTTTCCAGGTCGGCGCTCATGCGCATCGCTGTAACTAGGGCGCGTAAATCTGAAGCGACAGGTTGCTGACGCGCGATGATGTCAATAATTCGGGCATCTAATTCATGTTGAAAATCATCGATCTTTACATCGGCGGCGATGACCTCTTCGGCTAATGCCAGGTCAGCTGATTGAACCGCTTTAGAGGCTTTCACTACCGAAGCGGTCACCATGTTTGTAAGGTCTACGAGGGATTGCGAGACACCATCGAGTTCATCCTGATACGCCGAGCGAATAAGAGCCATGCGCAAAAGGTAGAGGTAATTGCTGAACATAAGCAAGCCATTCGGTTAACGGAAGGTTAACTCGTGTTTTGTACCGATAGAGTTTCTATATGAGGATTAAGCGTCAGGTTGATCAATCACCTGCGCCTGCCAGAGTGCCAGATTTGCTCCTGCATACCCTTGAAAACCTTGATGGGGACTCTTTAATTCTCGCCCCGGGTGATGTCGCGATGTTTAAGACAGCAGGGGTCGAAAAACTCGGCATTTTGAAGGATGGTCGTCTAGATAATCCGGAGTTATTGGCGACGGTGCGTGTAGTTCGACGTTCTAATATCAAGCAGACAGGCCGTATAGATCTTCCTCGTGGACCTATTGGAGAAGGCAAGCATGAGTTAACAGTAAATGTTTTGCCATTAACTCAGAATCAATATGTTCTGGTTTTAATCTCAGATGAAAGTGAAGCGCAACGAATACATGACATTCGCCGTGATTTTGTCGCAAACATTTCTCACGAATTAAAAACCCCTATCGGCGCACTCTCATTACTGAGCGAAGCGGTTCTCGGAGCGAAAGATGAGCCAGAGTCAGTAGTTAAATTTGCAACCAGAATGCAATCAGAAGCAAAGCGACTCACAGATTTGGTTCAGGAAATTATCAATCTCTCACGGCTTCAAGACTCAGATCCACTTCAAGAAGCACAAGAGGTTTCAGTTTCTTACCTTGTCAAAGAGGCGATTGATCAATCCCAAATTACAGCTGATAGCCGCGGGATCAATGTCACATACAGTGAAGAATCACCAGCAAATCTTTTAGGTGACCGAGACCAACTGACGATGGCAATTCAGAATTTAATCGAAAACGCCATCAATTACTCACCTGAAAATACAAAGGTTGCAGTTACAAGTCGAATCAAGGATGGAATTGTGGAAATTTCTATCACCGATCAAGGAATCGGTATCCCCGAAGATGATTTGGCCAGAATTTTTGAACGCTTTTACCGAGTTGATCCAGCACGATCTCGACAAACAGGTGGAACTGGCCTTGGACTTTCTATTGTTAAACACGTCGCTGCCAAGCATGGTGGAGATGTAAAGGTGTGGAGCGCAGAAAATGTGGGAAGTACCTTCACATTGATGCTGCCTCTATACACAGGAGCATTGGAGAAAACGCTGTGACTCGAATCTTAATCGTTGAAGATGAAGCTTCATTTTCAGAGGCACTTGCTTTCTTGCTGACAAAAGAGGGTTTTGAGGTTTCCGTCGCCGAAGATGGCCGTCAAGCCTTACACATGTTTAACGCACAAGGAGCAGATCTGATCTTGTTGGACCTGATGATCCCTGAGGTTTCAGGTGTAGAAGTCTGTCGCAGCATCAGAACCCATTCTCAAGTTCCAATTATTATGTTGACCGCCAAGGATGCAGAAATTGACAAAGTAGTAGGTCTAGAACTTGGTGCCGATGATTACGTTACCAAGCCTTATTCATCACGTGAATTAATCGCACGCATTAAAGCGGTACTACGTCGCGGTATTCCAGATGACGGTTCTACTCAAGATCAGGACTTGATGGAAGTTGGCCCAATTCGGCTTAACACCGGCAAGCATCAGGTTTTTGTCAATGGAAATCCTGTTGCACTTCCCCTGAAAGAGTTTGAGCTACTTGAATTTTTGATGAGAAATTCAGGTCGAGTCTTAACTCGTTCTCAACTAATTGATCGCGTGTGGGGTGGCGATTACTACGGTGATACAAAGACTTTAGATGTTCACATTAAGCGGTTGCGTGCAAAGATCGAGGCGGATCCAGCAAACCCTGTATTGATTCAAACTATTCGCGGGCTTGGGTACAAATTAGAAAACGCTTAAACCGCACTCTTTCTAATCATGCGTTGGTAAAACATCCCAGGCTTGCGGGTGCTTTCGGTATCTTCGCCCATCTTTGCAAATCCCAGTTTTTCATAGGCGGCGATCGCACTGTAATTATCGGTCCACACGCCTAGACCTTGAATCTTCCAATCCTTGTTTTGCTGATCGATAAAGGTAAACATAGCTCGCATTAAACCTTTTGCGCGAAAACGTGGATCACTCCAGCATCCGCCAATCCAACAGGTTGCTCCAAAATCCCCATTGAGAACCTCTATGTACATCATCGCTCCATCAACACCATCTACGGATGCAATCAAAAAATCATTCTTCTGAAACTTGGTACGCCAAGCTGCTTCATCCTCTGCGCTTTCAACTTCGTAAGTTCCACCGAAGGCATGGCCACTTTCTGTCAAGGCTCGAAGTCGAATAGATCGCACCCGTCGCCAATCATCCGCACCTAAGATTTCAACGAGTACTGGACCAATCATGAACTTATTGTGCCACGTGCAATTCGTTCACGAGCTACTTGCATTGCTGGTGGCTCCGGTCCCAAAATTGCCAGGAAAATATCGAGGCTAATCCGTGAAACTCGAAGCCACATCTTTGATCGTGAAGTCAATCCTAATAAATCCAATTCGCGTTGATCAAGCGTTGCAATCGCTGCATTTGCAATCACCTTGTAAAAGAACTTGCCCGCTCCCCCAAATGGTGGATTTAAAATAAAACGAACTACATCATCTGTTCGTTCAACATGTGCCAAATCATTTGATCTGAAATCATCCAGAGTCGCTTCTAGCTCTGCTACCGACATAGGAGCATTCGTTACACCAAGCGGAATCGCACTCTTACTCCATTCAGCAACATAAGCATCGGCACCTTTATCAATCGGATATCCAAGTGCAAGATGAGCCTTTAAGAATGAATCGGTGAACGCGCAATGAACCCACAACAAAAAGCGAGGATCTTTAGCTTTGTAACTTTGCGCATGACCTTGTTTGTCAGTGAAATTACCTTTCACATGATCATGCATGGCGTTAACGCGTGCTGCCTCGCGTGCAATGACCTCTTCTGCAGCAAAGGTTGTGACAGTCAACCAACGTGTGGTGCCCGCCAGACGTCCTAAAGGATCGGTTTCATATCGAGAGTGCTCAGCAACTCCGGATAGTGGTGCAGGGTGCGCAGCCTGCAAAAGTAATGCTCGAACTCCCCCAACTAATGTTGCGATAGTTCCATGCACCTGCCACACAGCGCTGTTCGGACCAAATAAACCTTCGCCATTTCCTTCTCCGATTGTCTTCACCCAATCAGGGCGGCCATCACGTGAGCCGGAAACATTTTCGCGAAATTTGTCCGCTAAAGGCTTAGTCAATGGAAATTTATGAAGCGCGAACACGTGACAATGCTATGCAAAAGATAAATGCTTCGCCAATCGAAAAGGAGTTTAGGAGCCGAAGTTGGTTTTCTTGTAGGGCTTACCTTTTTGGTCGTAGGTAATCCATACGCCTACTTGCTTTCCATTCTTGAATGATCCTGAGCGCATAATCACGCCATCTTTTCGAAACCATTTCCAGTCACCATGGAGTTTGTCCGCCTTCATCTTTCCAATAGCTTTCAGAACACCATTCCCATAAAACTCTAAATACTCACCTGTGCGCTTTGGATAGCTCGCATTGATCTGACTAATGCGCGCCTTAATAATCTTTTTTAGTAGAGGCTTCGGAAATCTCTTGTCTACAGCAAAGTGAATAGAGCCTTTGGTTTGCTCATATCCAGCCAGCTCCTTTTCAAGCAACATATTTGTCGAGCCGCTATAGGGAAACAAGCTATTGTGCTTTTTGTATCCATCAAAACCAAGAATCGCTACCCCTTCTATAAGAAAGGTAGGTATTCCGTACTTGATTACCTGGGTAGCTGTCGGAAGTTCTTCAGCGATCATTTCACGCAGATTATTCAGAATTTGGCGCTGACCGATTTCAAAGCCTTTCAAATGCTTATCAACTAAAACCTTGCTCATGCTGAAATAACACCCGTTGCTAAGAGAATAAGAATCGCTGTGCCTAGTGTGATTCTGTAGATAATGAAGGGCATGAAGCTCTTGGTAGAAACAAATTTAAGCAACCATGCGATAACTAAGTAGCCAACGATAAATGCAATTCCTGTTGCCAACGCAGTCTCGCCAAGTGAAAATACATTTGAGGTATCAGATGATGAGAGTGCTCCCTGAAGTTGATAGAAACCACTTCCAAAGACCGCAGGCAGAGCTAACAAGAATGAGTAGCGAAGCGCTGCTTCGCGCTTGTATCCGAGGAAGCGACCCATAGCGATCGTTGCACCTGAACGAGAAACACCTGGCATAAGCGCCAAAGCTTGAGCTGCTCCATACAAAAGTCCGTCGCGATTGCTGAGTTGTTCTAAAGTTCGCTCGCGTTTTCCATACGTGTCAGCTAATCCAAGAATCACACCAAAGACAATCAAAGTTGTTGCGATCAACCACAGTGAGCGAAGGTTGTTTTCAATAATGTCGCTACCTAGATACCCAAAAACAACAATTGGAATTGTGCCGATGACAATTAGCCAACCCATTCGAGCCTGTGATTTAGCTTCACCTACAAGCTCTTTGCACTGAATCGTTTGCCCGAACCACGAGCGAAGAATGGCTGCAATGTCTTTTCTGAAATACAGAAGGACCGCTAACTCAGTACCTATTTGGGTGATTGCGGTGAAACGAGCACCAGGATCATTTGCACCATCGAGGAACTCACCCACAAATCGAATGTGGGCACTTGAAGAGATTGGTAGAAATTCGGTGAGTCCTTGAACAATTCCAAGAATTATCGCTTCAAACAATTGGCTTGCTCCCCGATCCCTAGAGGTCAATAGTAGCGAGAATGGGTATGTGAACTCAGTGTTCAGCCAAACAAGGGACGAAGTTCGACCTTTCGGTTACAAGCCTTTGATCCTTCTGCAGCCAGCTGTTGCGCGGTCTCCAATGAATCAACCTTAACGATCCAGATACCACTGAAGTATTCTGCTGATGAGTGATGCGGGCCAGGGATTGATATCTCGGCACCATTGCGTGAGTCAAAAACCATTGCCTTTTCAGGCGAATCTATTCCGCAGGCGAATAAGCGCTGTCCAGCATCTTCAATCTTGTCGTTGAAATCATCAATCGCCTTCATCTCTTCAGGCGTATGAGGCGAACGAGTTTGAGTATCAATTACAGATATTAAGAAGCGCATGGTAAAAGATTACAGAAGGTCGTAGAATATTTCCATGCACACATACGAAGATGAGGTCGGTAAGCGTTGGGGAAATACCGAGGCTTACCGACAATCTCAGGCAAAGACTTCTAAGTACTCAAAGGATGATTTTGAGGCTGCAAAGGTAGATCAAGAAGCGGCTACTGAGTTATTTGTCTATGCCTTTGGTAACTCACTTCCCATCGACTCCCCTAAGG
Source organism: Actinomycetota bacterium (assembly GCA_039805445.1). Taxonomy (GTDB): domain Bacteria; phylum Actinomycetota; class Actinomycetes; order Nanopelagicales; family Nanopelagicaceae; genus Planktophila. Next base: position 12,083 of record JBDLUF010000025.1, read on the forward strand.
CTCAGGAAGCTGTACGTGCACACAGAGATGCAATCACTAAATGGTTTTACGATTGCTCGGTTGAAATGCAAAAGAATTTAGCCGTTATGTATATCGAAGATCCGCGATTTAAAGAGTATTACGACGGACGCGTGCGTGGATTAGCTCAATATGTCCACGATGCAATTGTTAATCAGTAGTTAAGAAGCTCTCCAGCAATACCAAGCAACAACACTTCGCATTCCTGTAAATGGCTCTCCTAGTACATACAGCGCCTTGGGCTTAATGGGCTCTGAATTTCCATGCAGGTTATCCCAACCTCGGCGGACAGCAAGATCATCAATAGGCCACACATCTAAGCGTCCGAGGTGGAAGA
>JBDLUF010000026.1:0-12226 GCA_039805445.1 Actinomycetota bacterium
ATCCAGCAAAGATAACCATCAAGATTAGGTTCGCTAAAAGAGTTAAATCTAGAAGTGCCAAAAGATCCAAGGTGAAGGTCTGCGCGCTTGCCTCGCCTACTTTTTCAAAGATATGAATGAATTCAATGATGAATCGGTATGTCAGAAGAACTAAAGCACCGACTAGTCCTAGGTAAAGCGGAGCTAATAGGAATCGGGAACGAAAGAGAATAACTTCAATGACATGTGTTAACTGATTCATGCCTAGATTTTAACTTAACCCTCTAAAGAAAGGGTCACTTGTAGCCATTCCTCCTCTAATTTCGCCTTTTCTGCCTGCAATTCCAGTAGTTCTGAAGAGATTGCGACAAGGCGATCTGCATCAAAGGCGGAGCTCTCTTGCTCTGCGATGAGTTCGGCAATTCTTGCATCACACTTTTCCATCTGGCGCTCAAGACGGGTTAAATCCTTTTTCAACTGTCGTTGCTCCGCAGCGTTTGATGATTTTTTCTCTTTAACAGGTGAAGCTGATGTAGAAATTGCATCTGCACGTTGTTCTAGATACTCATCAACTCCACGAGGTAAATCGCGGACCTTTTTGTCACCAAGCAGACCCACAAAACGATCGCACACACGCTCTAAGAAATACCTATCGTGCGAGATAACAATCAAGGTTCCACCGTAGCTATCCAGTAAATCCTCTAACTCTGTAAGGGTTTCAATATCAAAATCATTTGTGGGCTCATCGAGCAACAACACATTGGGGCTATCCATTAACAAACGGGTAAGTTGTAAACGACGCTTTTCTCCACCAGATAAGTCACCTACTGGCGTCCACTGCGATTCACGATCAAAACCTAAGCGTTCACATAGCTGAGAAGCTGAAAGTTCGCGACCTCCACCGATTTCAACTCGATTGGCAACCTTTTCTACCGCTTCTAGTACTCGCCAGGTGGGATCAAGTTCATCTAGGTGTTGAGTTAAAAAGGCAGCTTTAACCGTTACACCAGTTACTAACTTTCCTGAGGTTGGTGCGATTTCACCGGTTAACATCTTCATTAACGTTGTTTTACCCGCACCATTGATTCCGACAATACCGATGCGATCTCCAGGACCAACATTCCAGTACAGATCATCAATCAACTCTTTGTCACCCAGTTTTACCTGCACATGGTGGGCTTCATACACTGTTTTTCCGAGTCGGTTAAGAGCAAACTTCAGAAGTTCACCTTGATCACGTGGTGCTGGTTCATCTGCAATCAAAACATTTGCAGCATCAATACGAAACTTAGGTTTTGAGGTTCTAGCTGGTGCTCCTCTGCGAAGCCAGGCAAGCTCCTTTTTAATCAACATATTGCGACGCTGATCCATTACTGAAGCTTGGCGAGACCTTTCAGCTTTAGATAAAACAAAGGCGCTGTAGCCACCGTCATACTCTTCAACACTGCCTTCAACAACTTCCCATGTTCGTTCAGTAACCGCATCCAAAAACCAACGATCGTGAGTTACAACAACAACTGCGAGGCCACGTCGATTATTCAAATAAGTAGCAAGCCAGGCGACGCCTTCAACATCTAAATGGTTAGTTGGCTCATCCAGCAGAATTAAATCAAGCTCATTGATTAATAGCTTTGCAAGTCCAACTCTTCGACGTTCACCACCAGAAAGTTGACCAAATTTACGATCAAAGATGTGATCATCGAAACTTCCAAATAATCCGGTAAAGACTTCACGAATGTTCGGATCACTTGCCCATTCATGTTTTTCTGCGTTACCTAAGACAACTTCGCCGACAGTGCTTTCAGGGTTAGCGAGATCAACTTGAGATAACAAGCCAATCTTTGCTGAATTAGATTTAGTAACGCGACCAGAATCAGGTGGCTCAATTCCGGCCATTACCTTCATCAGCGTACTTTTTCCAGAACCATTGCGACCAACAATTCCGATGCCATCACCTTCGGAGACGCCAAGAGAGACACCTCTTAAAAGCTCTTTGATATCAAAGGCTTTAGAGACATCCTCGATGTTTACAACATTGCGCGCCACGGTAGGAGAGCGTACCTTTCCCTCATGAAGGTAACTGACCGCGAATACGCTCTCGAGCTGGATAGAAAAGATCCTCTGGCTCACTTCAAATCCCAATTTGTGATCGGTGACCCCGAGATGTGTTATCTCGACGGTAATTCGCTCGGCCGTCTGCCTAAGGCAACCATCACCGCAATCAACGACTTCATGACAAAGGAATGGGGCCCTGAGGTTGTAACTGGTTGGAGCCACTGGGTTGATGAAGCCCAACCAACCGGAGATTTATTAGGTGCAGCAGCGTTAGGTGCTGCAGCTGGTCAAGTTCTTGTGTGCGATACAACCTCAGTTAATTTCTATCAACTGTGTTTGGCCGCAATTCATGCGCGTCCTGGTCGTAAAACAATTATTACCGATGCTGCTAACTTTCCAACTGACCGTTACATCCTGGATGGAATTGCAAAGCAGTTTGGCTTAAACCTTGTCATTATCGAAAATGAAGATCCTGCGGTTGCAACTCATGAACGAATTACAACTGAGGTTCTTGCACCGTATCTCAATGATGATGTTGCTTTAGTAACCCTTGAAGTTATTCAGTACCGATCAGGAGCACGAACCGATCTGAAATCAATTACAGATCAAGTTCGTGCAATTGGAGCATTAGTTGTTTGGGATGCAAGCCACGCAGTTGGTGCGATTGAATTAAACCTCGATGCCAATGGTGTTGACCTATGCGTTGGTTGTACTTACAAATACGGAAACTCTGGTCCTGGTTCACCAGCATGGTTGTATGTTTCAAAGCGAGTACAAAGTGAGCTACAAGTTCCGATTCAAGGTTGGTTTGCTCAAGATGCTCAATTTGAAATGGGCCCAGTCTTTGAACGTTCTCAAACAATTCGTGGATTCCAAATCGCTAGCCCTTCTTTGATGGGAATTCGTTGCGTACAGACCGCGTTTTCAATGATTAAAGAGGCTGGCATCGATGCGATCGCGCATAAAGCCGCGGTTGGAACTCAGATGATGATTGAACTTTACGATGAATGGTTAGCTCCGCTGGGAATTGAGTTGAATACATCCCGTGATGCAAAGGAGCGCGGTGGACATATTTCACTTGTGCACCCTGATGCAGCGCAGATCTGCGTTGCTTTACGCACAATGGCCAATGTAATTCCGGATTACCGCACACCAAACTCAATTCGATTAGCTATTTCTCCTCTGCCAACCTCTTATGTTGAGATTTGGGATGGCTTTGAACGTATGCGTGATTTAGTGGCATCTGGCCGCTACAAAGAGGTTAAAGAAGGCGGTTCACGAGTCACATGAGTGAAAACTTTGATTCAGCACTTACCTACACATCATATTTAGCTGTTGATGAACTTCTAAAGCTGCAACGTCCGCTATCTACAGGACCTGAACATGATGAGATGTTGTTCATCATCATTCACCAAACTTATGAACTATGGTTCAAGCAGTTAATTCATGAGTTCACTGAAGCACAACGTGCAATGGAATCTGGAGACTCTCATTACTCTTTGGCAATTCTGGGACGTATTAGAACGATTCTGAAGGTCTGTGTTACTCAAATTGATATTTTAGAAACGATGACACCGCTTCAGTTCAATGCCTTCCGTTCTTATCTTTCATCTTCTAGCGGTTTCCAATCCGCGCAATTCAGAATGGTTGAAGCCTTACTTGGTCGGCGTGATAGCAAGATGGCAGGTCATTTACCTCCAGATATTCAAGAAGACATCAAAGTGATCACATCGCGCAACTCTGTTTGGGATTCAGCTCTCGTTTACATCAACAAACGCGGTCATGCGATTCCAATAGATGTTTTAAATCGCGATAAGAGCACCGCATATAGTGCAAACGCTGCGGTGCAAGAAGTTTTGCTTGAAGTCCATCGCAAAGATCCAGAATCTGCGATGGTATGTGAGCGCCTTGTTGATATCGACGAAGGATTGCAAGAATGGCGTTACCGTCACGTGAAGATGGTTGAAAGAACTATCGGACACAAGATGGGAACTGGTGGATCAAGCGGAGTTGAATACTTGAGCAGTACCTTGTTTAATCCAACTTTTCCAGATCTCTGGGAGATCCGTTCCCGCTTCTAACGGTAGTAGTAGATAAGAATTGCAACGATTGAAAAGACAGCTCCACCTGCAAGTAAGAAGTACTTAACCCAAGGTTTCATGCCTGTTCGTTCTGCAGCTTTACTTGCCATTTCTTTAGTGCGCATCATTATTCGACCAGCCCAGGCAAACTCTGTTGCCAAAATACCAAGGCCAGCCAATAAAACTAAAACACCAGGACCGGGAGCAACTAACAGCACTGCGCCAAAAACAGTTACTCCGCCACCAATTACTCCTATAAAAACACGCCAGAACAATCGGCCTGCAGGAGTCTTTCTAATCCAAGTGCGAAAGTTCATTTTGTTTTAGTAATTACCGTTTCTTTTCCGTATGCAGCAAATGCTATCTCTTCACGACGTTTTCTATAAAGTGGTGAGGCGCCTGAAATTAAATGCTCGAATCGAGTGCTGGATTTAATCAATGGGTGAAGTTCTGCAGAGGTTGTCTGTTCTCCAAATACTGGAGGTGCCTGATCGATCTCTTGCACCTTGATATGAGGATTTAAGAAGCGATAAACAAGGGCTAATCGACGCAATCCCAGCATAATTACATGGCGAGAGCCTCGGCTAAAACGATCCTGCACAATCAAGCGCTTAAAAGTAATCCCTGAAGCCTTCTTACTCTTTGGAGCTGTCGCTAATTGGTACAGAATGTTTGCAATCTCTTGACCGCCGGTTGTATCTGGAAGCTCAGCGCACTTTTGTGACAAACGCTTGCGCACCTCTGGATCTTGCAACATCTTAACTTTTGCGGTGATATCGGAAAGATCGCCTTGATCGGCGCGGAGTGCAAAGCCAAAATCATTACACCAACGTGCACGAGCTTCTTGGTCATCGGTGCCTCGAATGTTGGAAACAAAGACCGTTGGAATTTGAGCTGGAAGTAGTTCGTGCACACCGTTGTAACCGGTTGCACAAATTCCTGCATCGAAGGCATGTAACACCTTTGCAAGTGGGAAGTAACGCGCAACCTTGAGATCTAAACCTTCTGGTGCAAGGGAGTTTCCATCTTTGTCTACTGGTGCTTTGGTCAAAATTACTTGCAGATCTTTCCAACCCAGCAATCCAGACAAAGCTGCAGTCATTTTTTCATTCACATCGCCATCACCAGTTCCGAGTTGAACCAGTGCGGCTGGACGATTCAAATCTAAACCAAGAGCTATGCGCGCCTCTTCACGAGACATTGCATCCGCTTTATGGAAAAGTGAAACAGGTGAAGTTAGTACAGCATCTTTGCGATCTGCAGTTGGTCCAAAATCATATGCACGAGCAATGTCACCGGGTTCAATAACCTTATCCATCATCGCCGATTGCAAACCTAGAACAAATCGTTGTGGTTTCTTCTGCCATAAACCGCGACGTACCCACACAAGCTTCAAATCACGGTTTGCATTCTTTGCTGCAATAACTCCTGGATAAGGAATCACGCCATCAAATGACAAAACCTTTGCATCGGTCTCTTCAACTAATGCAAGCAAACGATCACGAAGGTAGATGTCCCACTTTTCTCGTGACATCCACATGCGATCTTTGCCAGGGATGTACTCGCAACGAATATCCATGAAGGATGGAATCTCTGCAATTCCACCAGCCATCGAAACAAGAATCGGGTTTGCAACCTCTTTAAGCGCAACTGCGACCGCACTTGCACGAGCCAAGTGGCCCATTCCAACACCATTGCTTGTAGCAAGGATGATTGTTGGCTTTGTCATATCGCTAGCCTACCTGAATCTCTTTCGAACAATAATTCCTATGATTAGGAGAGCTAGACCAATGCCGACCCATTGCCAGAATGAGATTGGAAATGGTGCATGTTCAGGAAGATCGGCACTTCTTTCAGTGACTTCTGAGTCAATACGCAGAAGTGAAACAACCCCGGCATGATCAGAGTTCAAATTATTTGGTGGTAAAGCGCCAACTAATTGAGATGCTATTGGCAATGCACCATTGCGAACAAAAATGTAATCCAAACGATCGCTGTATCCGGCGAAGTTGCCCATCTGCTGCGAGTACTTGAGGCGATCTGGATCCGGTCCAGTTAGCAAAGCGTTCATTCCCCAGGTGTTGTTAATCGGATCTAAAGCATTTGGTCCAACATCATTGAAGCCAGCTTCACGCATCAACAGGTAAGCGTTACACACACTTGTGCCGCCGGGACAGGAGACACTTGCCGTTGGTTGTCCTCCAGCGTTTGGATCATCTGAAATACGAGGATCTCGCGGATCACTGTTGAAATCACCCATGATGACAACCGGCATCTTTGTATTTTTCAAATCTGCGATCAACTGCTTCGCTTGCTTTGCAGCGTTTGGAACTTCATTCTCGTCCCACAATGATTCAAGATGAGTTGTTACAAAACGAACAGGATTATCGCCAATTTGAATATCAGCCCAGGCATAACCTCGATAAATTGTCATAATTGTTGGAACAATTGTGTAGGTCGCTTCATATTCCGAGTTTCCAACCGCCAACAGCTTGTCGGAAAGATCTGCACGGATCGCTAATGCATCGGCGATCTCAAAGCCACACGCAGCTTTGTCCTGACCAAATAATGGCTGGAAAGTATCTGGGTCTTTGACCATGGTGATAAAGGGCACCGCAGCTATTGAATAACCAGTGTTAAGCGCTGTTTTTCCATCTTTACTTGCCAGCACATACTCCTGGCCTTGTGCTTTAGTTGCAGTTAAGAATTGTTTCGTGAAGTTAAAGACTTCGGTTTTTTTACTCCACGCATTTTTCTTGCAGTACCAAATCGTTGCCTCTTGGATTCCAATAACATCTGGGCGGGCAGCTATTACCTCTGCCGCAAGCTTTGGAGCACGCTTGTTAAAATCTGTGGCCTTAACTTGGTCCCACATAAATTGAGCTGCGGCAGATAAGTTAGGGATCAAATCCATTGCGACACCTACATCTGCGCCTAAGTACAGATTGCGAGTCATAACAGTAACTTGAGGTACATCTGCAGTTGCAGTTGTTGCAGGTGTCATCATGAGCGCTACAAGTATTGAAACAAGTAAGCGCTTCATACTGTTAATTTCCCCAAGAAGAGTGCAGTGGGCGACCTTCTGCATATCCTGCTGAAGATTGAATTCCCACAGTTGCACGTTCTGCAAACTCGTTGATGTTCTGCGCACCTGCATATGTAAATGAGGATCGAACTCCCGCGATGATTTCATCAAGTAAATCTTCAACGCCAGGACGCGCTGGATTTAAAAACATACGTGATGTTGAAATTCCTTCTTCAAATAACGCCTTGCGAGCGCGATCAAATGCATCTTCCTTTGATGTACGTGCAGCAACTGCACGAGCAGAGGCCATACCAAAGGATTCTTTGTATAAACGGCCATTGGCATCGCTCTGTAAATCTCCTGGAGACTCATAGGTGCCTGCAAACCATGATCCGATCATGACTTGAGAGGCACCTGCAGCTAATGCGAGCGCTACATCGCGCGGGTGGCGAACTCCTCCATCGGCCCACACATGAGCACCCAACTTCTTAGCCTCGGTTGCGCATTCAAGTACCGCTGAAAATTGTGGGCGTCCAACACCTGTTTGCATGCGGGTTGTACACATCGCACCTGGGCCAACGCCTACTTTGATGATGTTTGCCCCTGCTTCAACTAAATCATGTGCTCCTTGGGCTGTTACAACGTTGCCGGCAACAATTGGAACCTTTGGATTGATAGAACGGATAGCTGCCAACGCCTCAAGCATCTTTTTCTGGTGACCATGTGCGGTATCTACAACCAATACATCTGCACCAGATTCGATTAACGCCGCAGCCTTTGCAGCAACATCACCATTAATTCCAACAGCTGCTGCGATACGTAAACGTCCTTGTGCATCTAGAGCAGGTGAGTACAAAGTTCCACGAAGTGCTCCCAAGCGAGTCATTATTCCAACTAGGTTGCCATTACTTGAAACCACTGGTGCCAACTTATGACGATGTTGATTTAGAAATTCAAATGCTTCACGTGCTCCTAATGAATCCGGCATCGTTGTTAAATTCTTACTCATCACCTGACCAAGTTGGGTAAAGCGATCAACGCTCTTGCAATCCTCTTCAGTAATGATTCCAACTGGCTTTCCATTTTCAACAACTACAACTGCGCCATGTGCACGCTTGTGCAACAAGCTAACTGCGTCTGCAACTGTGGAATTTGGCGAAAGGGTGATTGGTGTATCAAAGAAGGGGTGACGTTGCTTTACCCATGTGATGACATCATCAACAACACCATGTGGAATATCTTGCGGAATGACAGTTAATCCGCCGCGACGAGCGATTGTTTCTGCCATGCGTCGTCCTGCAATAGCTGTCATATTTGCAACTACTAAAGGGATTGTTGTCCCAGTTCCATCTACAGATGAAAGATCAACATCCATTCGGGATGAAAGCTCAGATCGGCTTGGCACCATGAAAACATCGTCATAGGTGAGGTCGTGGGTAGGTTCATTTATGAATCGCACGTAGGTAAACAATACTCAGGTAGGATAGAAGAATGTCTAAACCACTCATTTCCGTACGTGGCTTGACCAAAAAATTCGGGGATTTCACCGCTGTAGATGGCATCGACTTCGATGTGGCTAAGGGTGAGTCCTTTGGATTACTAGGTCCCAACGGTGCGGGTAAGTCGACCACAATGCGAATTTTGGCCGCTACATCAACTCGAACATCAGGAACAGTCGAGATATTGGACAAGGATCCAGAACAGTTTGGTCCACTTGTTCGTGCGCACCTAGGTGTTGTGCCACAACAAGACAACCTTGATGGTGAGCTAACGGTTAGCGAGAACCTGTATATCTACGGGCGTTACTTTGGCCTTTCTAAGAAGTTCATCAAAGGCAAGATCGAAGAGCTACTTGAGTTCGCTCAGCTTGAAGAAAAGCGTGATGTAAAAGTTGAAGCGCTCAGTGGTGGCATGAAGCGCCGTCTAACAATTGCTCGCGGACTTGTTAGCGAACCAGATATTTTGTTACTAGATGAACCAACTACAGGTTTAGATCCGCAAGCACGTCACATCTTGTGGGATCGCTTGTTCCGCCTAAAGGAGCAAGGTGTAACCCTTGTGCTTACAACTCACTTTATGGATGAAGCTGAACAGCTGTGTGATCGTCTTGTCGTTATGGACAATGGCGCGATCATGGCCGAAGGTTCACCATCTGGTTTGATCAAGCAGTATTCAAGCAAAGAGGTCCTTGAGGTTCGCTTTGGTAGCGATCGCAATAAAGAGGTTGCACCACAACTTTCAACAATGTGTGAGCGCATGGAAACTCTGCCTGATCGTGTGTTGATGTACACCGAAGATGGCGAAGCTCTTCTAGAACAGATCATGCAGGCAAAGCTGCACCCAACAACCTCACTTGTTCGTCGCAGCTCATTGGAAGATGTATTTCTTCGTTTAACTGGAAGAACTTTGATTGAATGAACGCAGGTATTGATGTTCCACAAATCCAACGTTTTGGAGCCTTGTATATAGCTTCAGCACGTTTGAAATCCATGTCTAAATGGAAAACAATTATTGCCTCCGTTGATGTGGGAAATCCCCTGTTTTATTTGATCGCTATAGGTATTGGTATCGGTGTACTCGTTGAGCAAGGTTCTGGAACAAGCGGCACAAATGGCATCAAATACATAGCTTTCATCGCACCTGCTCTGCTTGCGAATACAGCAATTACAGGAATCATGGATGAAACCGTATTTCCAACAATTGAAGGTTTTAAATGGCGCAAACTTTTCTTTGCGCAGAATTCAACACCCATCACTGGTCGACAGATTGCTATTGGTGTTTATCTGGCAGCGTTATGCCGTGCGCTCTTTGCAGTATGTGTTTACTACATTCTCTTGCTCGCATTTGATGTTGTTAACTTTGGCATCAGTGTTTTGCTTTTGCCAATTGCAGTTCTTGGTGGTGGTGCATTTGGCGCTCTTATGTTGTTTGCTGCGGCAAAGATTGAAAAGGAAGACCAATTTTTTAACATACTTGGGCGTTTAGTGATCATGCCGATGTTCTTGTTCTCTGGAACATTTTTCCCATTATCTTCCATGCCAATTTTTCTACAGCCAATCGGTTGGATCTCACCGCTATGGCATGCCACAGAGCTTGGTCGTGAAGCCGCATTTGATTACGGTATTAGCACCACGATGGTGGTAGTTCACCTCGTATTCTTAATTACATTGCTTGCAACTGGTCTAACTCTTGCCACCCGCCAATTTGAAAAGAGGTTGGCAAAGTGAAGACCGCGGTCCAGATTGCAGAGAACAGAAAATCCAGCGCTATGTACGCTGGTCGACCATGGGTTCTTTTAGAGCGTGGCTGGATCGCATTTAGATCAACCAACTGGGTTCCAGTTGTAACAGGCTTTGTTGAGCCAGTGCTTTTCTTGTTGGCATTTGGTTACGGAATGGGAAACCTTGTTGGTGATGTAACAACAGGAAGTAAAACCATTGATTACACCTTGTTTATCGCGCCAGGTTTGCTTGCAAATAGCGCGATGAATGGTGCAATTTATGATTCAACCTGGAACGTCTTTTGGAAACTCAATGAATCCAAGCTCTATAAGACAATGCTCTCGACTCCATTAGGGCCACTAGATATCGCACTTGGCGAGATCACCTGGGCGCTGATTCGTGGCTTGGTGTACTCACTTGGCTTCCTTACAGTCGTAACAGCGCTGGGTCTGACCCCAAGCTTCTGGGCGATCTTGGCAATTCCAGCAGCATCACTGGTCGCCTTTGGCTTCGCCTCATTTGGAATGGCGATCACCTCATTCTTTAAGACATATCAGCAGATGGGCTTCATCAACATCGTGCTGCTACCAATGACACTCTTTTCTGGCTCTCTCTACCCAATCTCTGTTTATCCGGATTGGCTAGAAAAGCTCATCATGGCTCTGCCGTTATGGCATGGCATCGAAATGGTTCGCGCATTCTGGTTTGGAGATCTCGACTCAGGTGTCTTGATCCATATTGGTTACTTCATTGTGATGATCGCCGCAGGATTATTTGTTACATCACGCAGATTACGAGCTCTGTTCCTTCGTTAATCTTTGCTGTAACGAGCATCAGGAACTAGCGGTGGACACTTCCAACCCGGTGCGATAGATGGTTCAAAATGCCACCATTCATTCTCAAAGACTCGACATAAGCCAAATTTGTATCCGTGTGTTTCTAACCAACCCGCACCAACTGGTTCATCTGGATAGTTAACATCAATTGCAATACCCCATGGATGATGTGAGACCAAAGGTGGTGCAACCCATTTACTTGCTTCATCAATTGATTTATATTTACGTATCGCTTGATTAAAAAGTGTTTTCTGACGACTCAATGATCTAAAGCCAGAAACTATGTAGATCTTTTGACCTTCTTTAGCCGCAGCGGCTTGTGCCGCCTTAAAACGATACACAACTTGTTTATCTAGCGCAGTTGGTCGAATTAATGAATGTGGGATAGCACCTGCACCCAATGAAACTTCTGTTTTTTCACACCCTTTAATGACATTAGAAATATGCACAAGTAATGTTTTTTTATTCATACAACTTAAGGGAATAGTGTCCGATGCGTGAGAAACCTCATGGAAAAGCGAAAAAACCAATAAAAAGGCTATAAAAACCCTGGTTTTTCTCATGTTCTCAGTCTACGGGGTTGCTTTTTAAATAAAGAGTGGGAGAATTGGGTCTTAGTTAAAACTAACTAAAAAACGAACCGGGAGAGTACTTCTCAAACGAGTTTCAAAAGCTGAAACCTTTGCCGTACATGTTTTACAAATGCTCACACAGACTAACCACAAGCAAACATTTAGATTCGTACCGTCAACATCACTTCCAGTAGATCCGAAGCGGGTCGAAGATATCCTCAAGCAGGAATGGGAACTATTCACCAAGGGAACAGGTAAGAGCGCAGAAGAGAGCCGCCGTTCATTCAAGGCGTTGCCATTAGGCGTTACATCAAGCTTCCAGCACTGGGATCCATATCCGATCTCAATCGCCAGCGCTAAAGGCGCATACATGACAGATGTTGATGGCCGACAGCTGCTCGACCTTTCAATGGGTTTCGGCGCGATGCTTGCTGGTCACTTAAACCCAATCGTGGTT
>JBDLUF010000027.1:0-11816 GCA_039805445.1 Actinomycetota bacterium
GGGGTGAACGGTCTCGACTTTGGATGTTGAGGCAGGGGAAGCGGGCCGAGGAAGCCGGAATGATCTCGTTAACCAATAATCCGTGCAAAAAAATAACTGCAGACGTTAAATCGTCTGATTTCGAACTCGCTGCATAAGCAGTTCAAATCCGTTAGCCCAGGTGCCGCTCTCGACCTGGAATCTAGCGTCGACTAGGGGGCTTTTCACTTCGTTGGTGTTGCAGACGATGAAGGAGAACATTTTTGCAACTGAGCTTGTCGAGGAAATGTGTGTAAAAACCTCGGAGCTGAGAAAGCGTTAATCACACTACGCCCGTAGAAGCCCTGTTTTAATACCGAAGGACCCGGGTTCGATTCCCGGCACCTCCACAACGAATGAGGAGTATAAAAGTGCTTGCATTTTCATACATCCGAATGAGGCGTGGTGGTTGAGCGCTTTAGCGCAAAACCTCCACAACGAATTACTTAATGCTGGCCCGCTGGTCCGTTTCCATCATCTCCAGATGAGCGACCGTTCTTGCGTGCAAATCCGAGCTTTGCGATTAAATCCTTAGCGAAGAAGAACTCTGGGAAGTACTCACGACGTAAACCGATGTAACAGGTGACGATTGAGAAAAGCCCAATAACTCTTGGAATCAGTGGCAATCCAGCTATAAGTAGGAACTGCACGCCGATCAAGGTTCCAAAGGCCACGAGTAGTAAGTGGATAATTCTGCGCAACAGATTGAGGATAGAGATCCAGATCGATGAGCCTGTATTGAGTCGCGTATGAATGAAGCGAGAGGATAAGGCGATCGAAAGTGGTCCCGCTAAAAGGGCAATCAGAAAGAGAATGACAACAACGATTGCTAATGACTCCATGTCTGATTATCTCCGTTATTTCTCATCAATTTAGAGTCTTAGCCCTGAATAAATTGTGATTTAGCTGTGTCATTTACCGGCCCCAATCAGTTCTAATCGCTGCAAACAAGATCATATCTTCGCGGGTTCCATCATCTTGAAGGCATTTATCGCGCATGATTCCCTCTTGCATGTATCCAGCATTCTTCAACACCTTAAGTGATGGAACATTAGATTCAACTACTAAAGCTTCAATTCGGTGAAAGCCGATCGTTTCAAAACCATACTCAGTCATTAATCGGGTTGCAGCAGTTGCAACACCTTTGCCACGTACATCTGCGGTAATCCAATATCCGATCTCAGCCTTAGCATCATCAAGATCTAAGGTGTGAAAAGACAATGCCCCTGCAAACTTTCCATCGTATTCAAGAGCAAGCTGCAGCTCTGTGCGCATAGTGAAGCCATTAGGTGAGCGTTCACGAACATAATGTTCGGCATTGGCCATCTGATAGTTGGCAGGAATGCGAGTGAACTTAGGAATTATTGGATCCTGAACACCCTCATACAAAGGAATGATGTCCCGTTCTTCAGGCTTGCGAAGAGTAATCAACCCATACTGCAAGGTTGGTACTTCGGTAGGCCACCAGATCATTGCTGAAGTATCTCACTTAATCATTCATTTGAATTGAGTTCAGGCCTAATTCAGAGCGCAAAGAGAACACTCAGGCCATCAATTCAATTCTCACACCGCATCAAGTATTGGCCGTGCTGGCACGAAGAATTGCTTTCCAACTGGAGATTCCCATGTGCATGATCCATCTGCATTGCTCATCAGCTTCCACCCACCGTGTGTTTTCATTCGATGGTGCCGACGACATAGCAATCCAAGATTTGCTGGATTTGTCTCTCCGCCACTTTCCCAACTGTGGGCATGATCAATATCTGCGAGTTGTCCCGACCTTCGGCATCCAGGGAATCGACAGGTTCGATCACGAGCTAGTAAGTAATCAACTAGTTCTTGTGGAGGAATGTATTTTTCTCGACCAAAATCTAAAAGGTTTCCAGTAGTTGGATCGCTCACAAATCTTTGCCACGTACCATCTGCCGCTAACTTTCGTGCAACAGATGCTGGAATCGCACCATATCCAGCAAGTTGCCCTGGATTTTCCGCCAATCCCAACAAGGTAGGAAGATCAACTGCAACGCTAATTGCGATTGGACGACGATGAGGTCGCACATCATCTGCCATCGCACCTAATGCTTGAGATGCAATAGCTGTAAGCGCATCAGCGCGCTTCATATCAGCAGAAAGCATTGACCACTCTGATGCACCTTGAGGGTTGTGCTGAGGGCAATTGCTTGAACTTCCACCAACAAAACCTCCTTCATCACTGCATGTACAGGACTCATCCTCCTGATTTCTCTTGAGAATGTATGCCTCGATTGATTTCATCACTGTTTGTGCATCCTCCGCAGGCAATATCGCAACAACCGTTGCCATTCCATCAGCTTCTGGATAACAGGAAACCCGTCGTGAATCACGTGCACGATCAACGATCTCTTCAAACTCTTCTGGTGCAAGTTTTGCAATTGTTGTCTTGACCTTTGTCGCCACCTGTCCTGGCGTATGAAACTCAGCATGTGCCAAAGCGGTTTGCTCTACGCGAAAAACAGCGTCCTCACTCAATCCATTTCGAATCGCAGTTGCGGTTTCCTTTGCAATAACTGTTGCATGCGCCGCTGAAATTTCACCAGTTGCCAGCGCCGAAATTGTGTTGGGCAGATGTCCGACCAAAACACGTGCAACATCAATTCGATTTTGTGCAGCGGTAGGGGAGAGCCGTAAGGCTGTTGCAACATCCTCGCGCTCTTCATCATCAACCGCTCCGAAGATTCCACCAGTCTCATCAGCAACTTCGCCTGCAATCGCAACTAAGGCTTCTTGCTTCAACGCACATATCCAGGATTCTTGACGATCCAACGCCGCCAAATAATCCAACTTTCCCGCCTCACCTAGTGAGCGGGGATTAATTGCAATCAACTCACCCAAAATCTTGTACCCAGGTGTAGCGCGCAGTAACTCAGCGACCTCAATATCGAGGATTTCTCGCGGAATGCGTAGCGCGGTTGTCATGCACCGAACTATTGATCCACCTACCGACAAATCAAAAAGTTATTCACAAGGGAAAGATTCGCGCAATCGCAGTAAAGAGTTCTTCGAAATCGCTAAGGGCTGCGAATTACGGAGTGTCACATGAAGCTCAATCGCAGTAAAGAGTTCTTCGAAATCGTATCTTTGTCTCAAGCGTCCATGTATGCCCGCGTTAAATGCTTAGAAAAAGGCCCTGGATTTCGCGGAACTGCTTTACAAGATTGAGCGAACACAGCTTGAGTGTTCGAAAATTGAGCGATTAACCCTCTTGCATCTCCGTTGGCGCACCGTGCACATCAAGAATTTCCTGTGCAGCAGGCTTGGAATCCCCGCCCAACTTCGCACCCTCGCCACTGCGATTCAGGGGAGCCTTTGGCTTGGCATCCTCCTTGTAAATCGCAGGAATTGAGCCCAACAAACCCTTTTGGAAATCCTCGAATGCCTGCAGAACTTCGCGCTTTGTATTCATAACAAAGGGCCCCATCCATGCAACAGGCTCCTTAATTGGCGCACCACCCAAGATAAATAGCTCTAACTCTGGAGAACGTGACTCCTGCTGATTTGCAGCACGAACAACAATGGTGTCGCCATCTGCAAATACCGCTAACTGTCCTGCTTGCACAGGTCGTGCTTCATCGCCGACAAAACCAAAACCACTCATTGTGTACACAAGTGCGTTGTAATCCTTACGCCACGGAAGACGAAGCTCTGCACCAGCTGTAACAGTTGCATGCAATAAAGTAATTGGAGTCTGTGTTGATCCTGGACCAAAGTGTCCATCAACTTCACCGGCGATAACACGCAACAAAGATCCACCATCTGTTGTTGTTAACAGCGCAACATCCTTAGCGCGAACATCTTGATACGCAGGAGGTGACCACTTCTTTGCAGCAGGCAAGTTAACCCACAACTGGAATCCGTGGAACAAACCACCTGACATCACTAAATGCTCTGGAGGAGTTTCAATATGCAGAATTCCCGCACCTGCTGTCATCCATTGTGTATCGCCATTTGAAATCGTTCCGCCACCACCATTGTTATCTTGGTGGTCAAAGATTCCATCAATAATGTAAGTAACGGTTTCAAAACCGCGGTGTGGGTGCCATGGAGTTCCCTTTGGCTCACCTGGTGCGTACTCAACCTCGCCCATTTCATCTAAGTGAATAAATGGATCAAGCTCTGCAAGATCAACACCTGCAAATGCGCGACGAACAGGAAAGCCTTCACCTTCGAAACCTTGTGGCGCAGTTGTAATGCTCTTCACTTTGCGCGCACGTGCACCAGGAAGTTCGCTGACGCGAGGCAATACGGTGATGTCGCTGACGGTTACTGCAGGCATTTAACACTCCTTAGTTCAGAAACCAAGGTTAATTGAACTTTCAACTACCTGCAACCCGAGCGGGTTTTCGTAGTTAAGAGTTCTTTGAAATCGTATCTTTGTCTTAAGCGACCCCTGAAGTAAGCGTCAAAAGATTACAAAAAGGCCCTGGATTTCAAGGAACTGCTTAACAAGAAAACTTGCTCTTAAAGGGCTTTGAGCGCAGATACAACCTTGGTTAATGAAGCCTTCGCATCACCGAAGAGCAACATTGTCTTTGGATCGTACAAAAGTTCATTTTCAATGCCTGCAAAACCTGGGCGCATAGAACGCTTCAGGAAGATGATGTTGGCTGCATGGTTAACCTCAAGAATTGGCATTCCGTAGATTGGGCAACCAGGAGTTGTCTGCGCTGCAGGATTCACAACATCGTTTGCACCAATGACGATTGCAACATCTGTCTGACCAAATGTTGGGTTAACTTCATCCATCTCAGCTAATTGGTCGTAAGGAACATTTGCTTCTGCAAGCAGAACGTTCATGTGTCCTGGCATACGACCTGCAACTGGGTGGATTCCATATGCAACATCGATGCCCTTAGAAATCATCAGGTCTGCTAATTCGCGAACTGTGTGTTGTGCCTGTGCAACTGCAAGACCAAATCCCGGAACGATAACAACGCGACGCGCATAGTTGAGCAAGATCGCAACATCATCTGGAGAACCCGAACGCACTGGACGTTCTTCGCCAGCTGCTGCAACATCTTGCGGCTTTGCAGTAAATGCACCAAACAAAGTTCCAAACAATGAACGGCCCATCGCCTCCGCCATCAAGCGGGTCAGAATTGTTCCTGAGGCACCAACAAGAGTTCCGGCGATAATCAACAGCGTTGAATCAAGAACATATCCGCTTGCAGCAACTGTTAGACCTGTAAAGGCGTTGAGCAATGAGATAACGATCGGCACATCTGCACCACCAACTGGAAGCACAAACAAAATACCAAAAAGCAGTGAGAGACCAGCAAGAATCAACAGTGGCGTTGTTCCAAGTGAGTTAACAACCCAGCCACCGACGCCTAGTACAGATACCAAGGTAGCGGCGATAATAAAGCGGCCCGCTGGGAAAATCACAGGGCGGGTAGTCATTAACTCTTGCAACTTCATAAAGGTGATGACCGAACCGCTGAATGAAACACAGCCAACAATTACAGTAAACACGGTGAAGATAACTTCAGCGGTTGTGGCTGTATCACCAAGGTTTAAGTACTCAACAATTGCAACAAGGGCTGCAGCGCCACCACCAACACCATTAAATAGTGCAACAAGTTGTGGCATTTGAGTCATCTGAACCTTGCGAGCAGCTGGTACACCAATTGCTAAACCAATTGCGATCGCACCAAGGATCCACCCCAAGTTATTGAGGGGAAGCGATGAGCCTTCATTGGTATGGAAGAAGACAACCAAGGTCGCAAGCGCTGCGCCAAAGGCACCGATTAGATTTCCACGACGAGCTGTCTTTGGATGAGAAAGTCCCTTCAAAGCAAGAATGAAGGCAACACCTGCAGCTAAACCGATGAGGTCATACAGAGTGCGGCTCATTTCTTATTTCCTTTGAACATCTCAAGCATTCGGTCGGTGACAACAAAGCCACCCACCATGTTGATTGTTGCCAAGATAATTGCAGCTACTGAAAGCCCAAGCTCAAGATTAGTTGTGCTGTGATCTGCCACGATGATTGCACCGACCAGGATCACACCGTGAATCGCATTTGCACCAGACATTAATGGTGTGTGCAATGTTGATGAGACCTTTGAAACAACCTCAAAACCTACAAAGACAGAAAGCACGAAGATTGAAACAATCGCCATCGGTTCCATTACTTAGCTCCTCTTCGTGCACCAGCATGCGTTACCGCAGCGCCATTAATAATTTCATCCTCAAAATCAAGGTTAAAGGCCACCTTTTGATCATCCTTTGCAGGGGTCGTAAAGAGCGACAAGAGATTTACAACGTTCCGTGAGTACAAGAAAGATGCGTGGAAAGGCAGTTGGCTTGGCACATCTTTGCCACCCCAAATGCGAACACCGCCTGATGTTTCAACGATCTCGCCAGGCTTTGAGCCCTCAACATTGCCGCCAGTTTCAGCGGCTAAGTCAACGATGATTGTTCCTGGAGCCATTGAATCCACCATCGCTTGTGTCATCAATCGTGGTGCCTGACGACCTGGAACCGCAGCGGTTGTAATAACTACATGAGATTTTGCGATGTACGGTGTTAGCAGTTCGCGTTGCTTAGCAGCGCGCTCCTCAGTCATCTCGCGTGCATAACCACCAGCACCCTCAAGTGCTTCAAGTTCTAATTCAATAAATGCTGCACCCATTGAACGAACCTCATCGGCAGATGCAGGGCGAACATCGTATGCAGAAACAACCGCACCTAAACGTCGCGCAGTTGCGATCGCTTGCAGACCGGCAACTCCAGCACCAAGAACCAAAACCTGTGCTGGTGTAACTGTTCCTGCCGCGGTCATTAACATTGGGAAGAAGCGAGGTGAAAGCTCTGCACCAACAACCGCTGCGCGATAACCTGCACACAGCGCTTGCGAAGTTAATGCATCCATAGATTGTGCGCGAGAAATACGTGGAACTAATTCAAGTGAGAACGCCGTTACTCCCGCTGATGCCGCCGCATCGATTGAATCAACCGCCGTAACAGGGGACAAGAAAGAAATAGTAATTGCGCCTTTTTTCAGGGTAGCCATCTGTTGTGGAGTTAATGGTTGCACCGACAGGACAACATCTGCATCAGCTAAAACATCGCCTGATTTCACCGTTGCACCAGCTGCTGTGAAATCAGCATCTGTTGCTTGCGAATGAACACCAGCACCAGCTTCGATAACAACATCGAGGCCTAAGCGAGTTAACTTATTGATGACATCTGGGACAAGCGCAACGCGCTTTTCACCATCTTTGATTTCCCGTGGGACGACTACGCGCATACCCGAAATGTTAGTGCGTATAGCCCTTTAAGTCACCACGAACTAGGTGGTACAGGATGGATTGAATGGTAGTTCTCCGGTGATATGCCTCGCGCCAGATAACTGAGCGGGGACCATCGATGACTGAGGCCTCAACCTCTTCACCACGATGAGCAGGTAAACAATGCATGAACAAAGAATCTTTGCTACTCATCTTCATCAAATTTTCTGTAACAGCATATGGAGATAGCGCCTTCATTTTTTCGGCTCGATCACTCTCTGAATCACCCATAGACATCCACACATCCGTATACAGCACAGATGCATCCTTTACTGCTGCTTCCGGATCATTAGTCACTTCTACTTTTCCACCACTGTTAGCTGCAATATTTTTTGCAACAGCTACAACAACAGGATCTGGTGCCCACTTACCACTTGGAGTTGCGGCAACAACATGTGCTCCCATAATCGCGCCCATGATTAACCAGGCATGAGACATATTGTTTCCATCGCCAAGATAAACAAATTTGCGACCTGAAATATCAGTTCCAAAGTTTTCGCGAATCGTTAACCAGTCGGCAAGCAATTGTGTTGGATGATCAACATCGGTTAATGCGTTGATAACTGGAATAGATGCATACGCACCTAACTGATCAACATCTGCTTGTGCAAATGTTCTAATAATCAATGCGCTGCAATACCCGCTAATGATCTTTGCGGTGTCCTCAATAGTTTCGCCGCGACCTAGCTGCAACTCATCGCCACGAATAAAGATTGGCGTGCCACCTAAGTGGGCAACTGCGGTTTCAGATGAAAGACGGGTACGGGTTGAAGGCTTAGTCATATAAATAGCCACCGTCTTATTGGCCAAAGCGGTGTTTGATCGCAGTGGATTCTCAGCAAATTCAGCGGCGGTCGATAGCAATAATTCGACATCGGCACGGCTCAAATGCTCGGTACGCAGTAAGTCCTTCATTTGCGAATTCTACCCGTAGTTTTGGGGTGCTCATAGGTATTCTTATCCACCTCATGGGTATCTTTCGAAAAATCGGAAATGAATCGGAGTCTGACACCGATCTCTTAACCCGCCCCTCCCTTGATGAAAATCTTCAAGAAGATGATGGTGGGCACGATCGTTTTGCTCATTATGTGAAGAAAGAGAAGATCGTCGAATCAGCTGTAACAGGAAAAGCGGTGAAAGCTCTCTGTGGAAAGAAGTGGATTCCATCTCGTGATCCCGAGAAGTATCCAATCTGTCCTACCTGCAAAGAGATTCACGCAGGGTTGAAGCCAGATACCGAAGAAAAGTAATAATGAAGCGCATCATCGCCTTCGCACTTACATTAATCACAATCGCAACACTGACGACCCACATCACAACCGCACAAACGGCATCAGCTGCAGATAAGCCTCCACGAAAAGTTGTAACAGGCTGGCTTCCATATTATTCAGTGCGCACCATCATGCCTTTAGTCCGCAAGCTACCAACGGCACAACCAACCGTTGCCGGAAAGCCTGCAGTTTGTGACGCCACGCAGTACGGCCCCGCAGAAAATCAAGCGATTGAGTCTTCTTACTTATTTACCAATAAAGATTTGATGAAAGAGGTTATGCCCTTCTGGTTTTCAATTAAATCGCCAACGGTAATTCGCAATGACTATGTAACTGGAAATCCTTCTTGGCCGATGGCAGACACAGTTTGTTTAATCCGTCGTGCAGGGCTACAAGTTATTCCAACCATGACAGATGGCACAGATAAGTTGGTTTTATCAGGTTACTTAGCTAATGCAGCCACACGTACAACGATCGTCAAAACAATTATAGATCTAGTGCTCACCAATGATTTCGATGGAATTGATTTGGATTACGAAGGCTTTGCTTTTGTAGATGGAAATACCACATGGACTAAGACCGCTCCACGGTGGGTTGCCTTCATTAAGGAACTCAGCGCCGCGATGAAATCACACAACAAACTTCTATCTATTTCAACACCATATGTTTATGACCCAAAGGAGAAGCAAAAGGGTTACTTTGTCTATGCCTGGGCCGATGTTGCAAACTACATAGATCGTTTACGCATCATGACCTATGACTATTCCGTTGCAAAACCTGGACCAATTGGCCCACTGTCTTGGACTGAAAAGACACTTAAGTATGCGATCAGCATCATGTCTCCTTCAAAGGTTTATATAGGTTTGCCGGGATATGGCCGCGATTGGATCACTTCCGTTAAAGGAAAGTGTCCGGTTAGCGCACCACCTGGGTTAATTGGTGGTGCCAAGGCTGCAACCTTTAAAACTAGTTATGCAACAACAAAAGCGGCCATCGATAAGGCCACGCCAATTTTTGATGAGAAATTCAGCGAAGCGACATATTCCTACACTCAAATCTATAACGGCTTATCAGCAACAGGTGCCTCAACTGAATGTTCGGTTAATCGAACCGTCTGGTATCAAAATGCTCGCAGTTATGCAGAACGTATGGCGTTAGTTGCTAAGTATCGATTGGGTGGAGCTGCGTTGTGGACTTTAGCAATGGAGGATCCTGCTGCAACAACAGAGCTACGCAACGCCGCCCTAGCAATCGCACCAGATCCAGTTGTTAGTACTTTAAGTATTGACGGTGCACCTCAAAACACAATTAATTATGCAGGGCTCTTTACGGTTAAAGGCTTATTAACCTTAAAGGATAAAACTCCGATTGCAGGGCTGACTGTTTCACTTGAGATTAAACGGGCAAATGAAACTAGTTGGAGCAAGGTCACTGAACTTGTGACAGGAGTTGATGGAACTATTTCTACTCCAATGACATTGGGAGCAGATGCATCCTTGCGTCTTACAACTGTTGGAACTTGGGAGCAGGCCGAATCTGTTTCTTCAGAGTCCACAATTAAGGTGAAGAACAGCATTCAACTAGATCGCCCAGTGTCGGTATCCAAGGGAACGCCGATAGTAATAAAGGCGCAGTTGTTGCCACGTGTAGCTGGAAAATCTGCTCAATTGCAGAAAAACATTAACGGTAAGTGGCAAAATGTAGGAGCAGCGGTTATCTCTGATGCCAATGGGTTATTTACCTTTACAACTGCCGAAGCAAAACGAGGAGTAATAACAATGCGAGTTCAACTTGTTGGCGATATCGCCTCAGAACAATTCGCGATTGTGATTCGTTAATCATGGGCAAAATAAAAGAGAAGATTGGTGTAAGCGAGAAGATCGAAGAAGAGCTCAAAGCGATCTTTAGCGGTGATATTCCATGGGTAACTATTGTTTGGGATGACCCGGTTAACTTGATGACATATGTGACATATGTACTGATGGAGCTTTTTGGGTACAACAAAGAAAAAGCACATGAGCTCATGATGAAGGTGCACACAGAGGGTAAAGCGGTTGTTTCAACTGGAAGCCGTGAAGAGATGGAGCATGATGTTGCTCGTCTGCATGAATATGGTTTGTGGGCAACTCTTCAGCGCGGTGATCAAGCGCTATGAGCGAAGTACAACATGGATTTTTCCGCCACGGTGACAACGCTTATTTAGCAAACTTCACTGAGGCCGAACGCGAAGTCTTATTAAATCTTGCTGAACAAATCATCGAGTTACTAGCCGAACGTGTAGATCACCACAACGATGATCCATTAGCTGCGATGGTTGGAATCACTGTGCATGACACTCCACCTGAAGATGAGGTGTTGCTGCGCCTTCTTCCTAATGCATATGCAGATCAAGTTGATGCATCTGAGTTTCGACGTTACACAGAATCAACGCTGCGCCAAAAGAAGCAAGCACATGCAATGGCGATGCGAATGCACATCAAGGCTGCTGTTGATGGAGTTATTGAGTTGGATCATGATTCAGCAAATGCTTGGCTTGGTGCGATGAATGATGTGCGACTTGCATTGGGTGTTCGTTTAAAGGTTGAAGAAAATACGCATCAAGAGTTGGAGCTCTTGGCTCCCGATGACCCAATGCGAGGCGTTTACGCTGTTTATAGCTGGCTAGGCTGGCTGCAAGAGAGTTTGATCGATGCTCTGATGGATGAATCTCAATAGTTTGGCAACCAGTTAAACCATAAGTGCAAGGTAGGCTAGGCCTGTGAGTGATGCCCCAATTGGAATCTTTGATTCAGGTGTAGGCGGATTAACCGTTGCACGCGCAATCCTTGATCAACTTCCTAATGAATCCACTCTTTATATAGGCGATACCGCACGTGGTCCATATGGCCCTCGACCTCTGGCCGAAGTTCGCGAGTTTGCTTTAGAAACAATGGATTATCTGGTTGATCAAGGCGTTAAAGCAATTGTCATTGCTTGTAATACAGCATCGGCTGCCATGCTTCGTGATGCACGTGAACGTTATTCAATCCCAGTGATCGAAGTAATTCAGCCAGCAGTGCGCAGAGCGGTTGCTGCTACTCGCACTGGAAATGTGGGAGTAATTGGAACAAGAGCAACAATTGATTCGCAAGCGTATTTAGATGCATTTGCAGCAGCCCCACAATTGAAAATTACATCGGTAGCTTGTCCGTTATTTGTG
>JBDLUF010000028.1:0-11686 GCA_039805445.1 Actinomycetota bacterium
GAAGGCAATAAGCCAACAGGTGGTGCCTGGAATTTTGATAAGGAAAACCGTTTGCCTCCCCCAAAGAAATATGAAGGCCCGGCATACCTTGAACACAAGCGCGATGAAATCGACAAGGAAGTTGCCGCAGAGCTTGGCCACACCATGACAACCACCTGGGCAACCACCCGCAAAGGTGCGTTAGCTCAGATGAAGAATTTCTTCGATAACCACTTTGCCGAATTTGGTCCGCTAGAAGATGCGATGACAACTGATAACTGGGCGCTGCATCACAGCCTGCTATCGCCTTACATCAATAACAATTTGATTCATCCATCAGAGGTTATTCATGCAGCGGTGAAAGCATTTAACAGCGGCACCGTCCCCATCGAATCTGCCGAAGGTTTTATCCGCCAAATCATCGGCTGGCGGGAATATGTCAACGGTATGTACTGGTTCTTAGGTCCTGATTACCGCAAGAACAATCAGCTAAACGCGACCAGAAAACTGCTGCCGCTTTTTTCAGATCCATCAAAAACACAGATGAACTGCATCAAAGAAACAGTGACAGATATTCAAAGCCGCGCCTGGGTTCATCACATCCCGCGCTTGATGCTGCTTTCCAACCTTGCCCTAGTTACTGGCACCAACCCGCAAGCATTTCTAGATTGGATGCGCGAAGTCTTTATCGATGCATCGGAATGGGTGATGGTTCCCAACGTCATTGGCATGGGCGTGCACGCAGATGGCGGACAGATGATGACTAAGCCCTATGCCGCGGGTGGTGCTTACATTTCTAGAATGTCTAACTACTGCAAACCGTGTGCTTACAACCCAAAGCTGCGCACTGGTGATACCGCATGTCCTTTCACTACTTTGTACTGGGACTTTTTAGATCGTCACAAAGAAACATTTGCAAAAAATCACCGCATGAGCCAACAGGTTTTTGGTCTTAATCGCTTATCTGATCTACCTGAACTTCGTGAACGAGCACAGGAAGTACTTAAAAGTCTCGAAAAGGGAATGATTTAAGTTGATCCAGAGAATTATTTGCTCTGGTATTTCTTAAAGGTTTTTCCCTTATTTGTAGATGCGTAGATCGCACCGCCAACGACAACTGCAATTAGTTGTGAAGATTGCGTGATTATTCCAATAGAGGCTGGCAAGGTGGCAAGCTTTTTCCAGGTAGTTCCGGCATTGCTTGATTGATACAAATCCTTGCCCGCAGCTGCGATCAAGCTTCCATCTATCCAATCAATCGACCCAATCTGGAAGGGTAGGTCGATCTGTTTGGAACTCTTCAGTGCATTTGTTGATCGATGTAGCTTTCCACCCTTTATTGCTAATACCGATCCCTTGCCCTTTGGATTCAGGGCGATATTAGAAAAGGTATTTGCACCTCGTTTAACCCAACTCTTACCAGCATCACTGGAGTACATGAGTTGGCCAGAACCTGAATCTGCCCCATAGATTTCATCGCCGACGGTCTCAAGGGTGTGGAAGTCAACATCACCGGTGAGAGCTACGGTTTTCCAGGATTGACCACGGTCAGCTGAAAACAAAAGACCCACGGGTTCTGGAAGTTTTGATCCTTTACCTGGGTGACCACTTGCAAAAAATCCTTTGCTTGAAATAGCCAACCCCATGACATCAAAGTTTTCCGTGCTGATTCGCTTTACTGTTTTTTCATCTAGATACCGATAAACCCCTTCATGGGTTCCAAGAATGATTTGATCTTTATGGGCTTTTACAGCGTGAATGTGGGACAAGGAACCAATATTTTCTCCCGAAGCATGAGCACTCTGACCTCCCATCATCAATGAGATCACAACAGCAATAACTATTTTTTTCATGATTACACCCTTCCTGCATAAGGCATCATGCCTGGCATGCTGTAAATATCTGAGTATCTAAGCCCTTTCTTGGTCGAACGTGCTTCCCACATCATTCCATCACCTGCATAAATACTAATGTGGTGAATCGTGCTGATAGTTCCCTTATATGAGTAGAACAAAAGATCTCCTGGCTCCATCTCAGCCAAAGGAATTTGTTTTGTGTATGTGTAATACAAGCCTGAGTTAAGTCGATCCCAGATCGGCCACCCTAACCCTGCAGATTTATAGGCTGCATACACAAGACCTGAACAATCAAATGTATTGGGACCTTCATCTCCCCACACATATGGTTTTTTTGCTAAGACTTGTCTCTTAGCAAATTCAACGGCTTGTAACCGTTGCGCTTGAGTTGTTCGAGAACTCTTTGCACCCGTTGGTCCCCCGGTGCGCCAAATCTTTGATTGGCCTGTGACCTTTGTTGCCTCAATTGCACGGGTCTCTTCCAGAATTGCAAGTTGTCTTCGCTGTTCCAAAGTGATTCGAACCTTTTTGGCCGAGGCTAAATCACGTTGTAACTTGTCTTGAACCGCTTGTAATTTATCAACCTCTTTTTGCTGTTCTGCGCGAGCATCATCTGCCTCTTTCTTGGCATCTGCCACCCGAATTGTGACAACTCGTTGTTCTTCACGAGCAGCATCGGCAATTTCCTTAGCCTTTTGTGCCTTCTCTTCAGCAGATTTAAACCGTGACAACGCTGTTTTGTTTGTAGCGCCTAAGTTATCCAGGGTAGAGATACGATCAATGATCTCTTGCGGGCCACTTGCATCTAATAGCATTTCTATATCTGTTAATCCGCCACCGGTTCGATATGCGTGAACCGCAAGCTTTCCGATTTCACGGTGTGTAAAAGCAACAGATGCAACCGCCTCTTCATAAACCTTTGTGGCAGCGTTTGACTTGGCGGTTGCGCGGGCTAATTCATTTCTCGCCGCCAGGTACTTTGCATCAGCTGCCTTTGCAATTGCGGTTAAGGCTCGCAAATTTCCTCGTGCCCTTTCCAATCGCTTTAAGGCGTCGGCTGCTGCTTTCTTCTTGGCGGCCTCTGCCTTTTTTGCCGCCTCAATCTGGGCAAGGGTCGGCTTATGGTTTGTTGCATGGCCAACGGCGGTTGGAAGAATCAACGAGAGTATTAGAACTAAGACGAACTTTCGCGTAACTGTATTCACCTTCATCACAACCGTCGCGCTCCAACAAAGGGCTTTCTTCCAAACATCTTGGTGAAGTTAACAACCTCTACCCGCTTGCCCGGGCGAGGTGCTTGAACCATTTTTCCGCCACCCATGTAAATCGAAACATGGCTTATCGGCTTACCGAAAAACAAAAGGTCACCTGGCTTTAAATTTGATGCGGAAATATTCTTTCCATACTTAATTTGAATTCGAGAAGAGTGAGGTAGAGAGACTCCAGCTTTTTGGAATGAACGCATCGTTAATCCAGAGCAATCCCAACGGGTCGGTCCGGCCGCCGCCCACACATACACATCTCCCACCTGAGCCAAGGCGAACTTCAAGGCAATTGATCCACGGGTGTTGTCACCCTTATAACTTTGCGCATATTTCTTTGAATCATTCAGAATCTTATTTTCTCGAGCAGCTTCTTCTCTGGCTAATCTTTCACGATCCTCTTTCTTGAGGCTATTAAGGATCTTTTGCGCTGCTGCTAAATCTTTTTTAGCATCACTTACCTGGCGATTTAATCGTGCACGCTCGGTTTTCAAAAGAGAGGTCTTATCCTGCACCACTAATTGGGTAGCCTCAACATTCTGCTTCTTGAGTGCGAATTCACGAAGTTGTTGGGCATATTTTCTTGAGACCATATCCAATACACCAGCATCTGAGAGATATCTGGTTGGATCAGAAGAAAAGAGAAGATCTAATCCTTTGCCTAGACCCGAGCTGGTGTACTCGGATATTGCGATCTTAGACAATGTAAGGCTTGCGCTTTCCAGCTCTTTACGTAGATCAGATTCTCTATTTTCTAGAATCGCCGTTTGTTTTTCCAATTGCTTAATACGAATCGTCGCCTCATTGGCAGCTTCAAACTTTTCAGCAGCCAAGGATCGCAAACGATCCACTTCACGCTGGGCGCTTGCAACAGATGGAGCAGCCCAAGCACCCGTGGGCATCAGGCCAAACAGTAAAGCGACAATTAAAATAAAAATAGGCATACACAATCCTTCCTCGCAATCTTGGACAGGGGCGAGGGTGGATTAGATTCGGCAGATACCTAACTGAGGCAATGAAAGGGTGAGATTAAATTCCATCCTTTGTCTAAAGGCATAAACATTTGATTTACAGACCAGGATTTTTTCTTTAAAGCGGTTTTGTAAAATTCTTAAGAGGAATCTTCCACCAATAATCAATACCAGGTAGAAAATTCCGGTACAGATTTCAGTTAATAGCCCACCACTTGTTAACCCTCCTGTGGGCGAAGGTGACGGTGAGTGGTTATGGTTCCCATGTCCCGCAAAGGTTGTAACGGCAGCGGCAATTTCAGTGTTTCTCGATTCATGGCAGCTTTGTGCAACAACCACGACGGTGCTTGCTAGGGTCAGAAAAATAATGGCAGCGCCAACAATCTTCATAACACCTCTGCGCTTTTTTTCCACACCGAATACTAACAATTCTCGCCAATTTTGAGGGTTTAACACAGGCTGTGACGCTCAGCAAATTCACATAGACTGCACACATGAGCGCATTATTTGATCCATTAACAATTGGCACTGTTGAATTCCCTAACCGCATCTGGGTTTCCCCAATGTGCCAATACATGGCTGAAGATGGCTTTGTAGGCCAGTGGCACGATGTTCACCTAGGCTCCTTTGCAACAGGTGGCACCGGTTTAATCATGGTTGAAGCAACAGGTGTTGTTCCCGAAGGTCGTATCTCAATTGGTTGCCCATCTATTGAAGATGATGAGCACGCAGCTGCCTTTGCACCGATCATTCACTTTGCACATCAACATGGTGTGAAGATGGGAATTCAATTAGCGCACGCAGGTCGTAAAGCAGCATGCGCGCTTCCTTGGGCAGATCACAAGATGGCAACCCCTGAAGAAGGTGGTTGGCAAGCAGTTTCATCATCTGCAATCGCATTTGATGGCTACCCAGAACCACGCGCATTAACCGTTGATGAGATCCACCAATTAACAAAAGATTTCGCAGCTGCTGCACAGCGATCAGTTGATGTTGGCTTTGATGTGATTGAACTACATGCAGCGCATGGGTATCTCTTTCATCAGTTCTACTCTCCCCTATCAAATACCCGCACCGATGAATACGGCGGATCATTTGAAAACCGAACACGTTTCCTTGTAGAAACCGTTGATGCGGTGCGACAAGCAATTCCAGAAGGAACGCCACTCTTTGTTCGCATCTCTGCAACTGATTGGGTTGATGATGGTTGGAATCTGATCGACTCAATCGAACTATGTACCTGGTTAAAAGCCATTGGTGTTGATCTCGTCGATGTCTCAACCGGCGGAAATGTTCACAACGCACCGATCAAGCCATCTCCTGGTTTCCAAGTTCCCTTTGCAACAGCGATTCGCGCAGAGACCGGCATCATGACAACCGCCGTTGGCCTGATCACCGACCCAGAGCAAGCCGATCACATCATTCAAACCGGTGAAGCAGATGCTGTCTTTATGGCTCGCGAGTTCCTGCGTAATCCACGTTTCCCTTTGTACGCCGCTGAAAAGCTAGGCGTAAAGGTGCCTTGGCCACTACCAATCGAACGCGGCCGACGGTAAGAAATTCATCTGATTCATACTGCACATTTGTGAGCCAGCCCTTACCCTTAAAGCAGTCCGATAGGACGCAAAGCCAACGGAGGGCTTAACTCATGGATGAGAAATATTTAATTGATCACTGGACCAAGTTGCGCTCACAAATCATCTCTTCACAGATGGCACCAGCGCTAGTACTTATTGGTGTTTTTGTAACAGCTGCTTTTGGAAAGTTTGAGACCGCATCAGATGCTGCCAAGTACCTAACCCTTGGAGTCGCAGCGGTGACTGGAATCCTTGCAACTATCAGCCAGTACGCAGCTGTTCGCGAGGGCGAAGCGCTACTGAGCGATCTTGCAAAGATTGAAAAGCCATCTGCACTAGGCCAGAAGATCGCACTATCCCGCGGATTAGTTTCACTATCTGTTATTGGAATTGTGAACTTTGGTATTGCAGTATTTGCCCTTACAACATGGGCAGTACTGGGCTAACCATGGAGATCGGCTTTGTCATTATCGCTATCTATGCGGTAGCAATAATTATTTTGACGACACGGTATGACCGTCCGAAGAAGAACCGCTCACGGCTAACTGGCCGTGGCGGTGACTTCGAGTCCTAAAGATTTAGCGTTTGCGGTGTGCGCTCTTTGACATAAAGATCGCAAATACCAAGGCGACAACGATCAAGGCGTTCAGGCCCATTTCCACTATCGCACGTTCAAAAGCGGTATCGCTCTTACCTGACTCCAAAGTGACCGATGCGCCAACCGTTAAAATATGTCGAACCGCTGCGATGACACCAATAATCAAGAACTTATCGAGCTGATATACACCATCGGTAAAACGTGAAATAACTGTTCGAAGAATTTCAAGAATAATCACGATAAACAAAATGTCATTGACGCCCTGGATCATTCCATTAGGAAAGAAGGGTGCGGTCGTAATTAAGCGCTCAATGCTATAAAAGAAGGCGCCAATACCAATAACAAGCAGCGCTACCGCAAGAACAGCATGGAAAATATCTTCAACTAAATCAACATATTTAAGTGGCAGGATCGAAGTTTCAACCCGCTTATCGTTGTGCTCTTTATCGGCCATAACTGATACTAGCGATTAAGAGGTTCTGAGCGATAGGTATCTGGCCTTGCTCTGAGCAATGTTGTTGGCTCGTACCTGCGCCTTCGTGTACCTCCCAACTGTCTGGGGCTAGATTTATCCCATGACCACCTATGCCAATCGTGCATTTGATACCCCTCGTCCGCAGGAGTACCCATCGATTCCGGAACCGGTCTTTCGTCGCAATCGACGCGCACACCCACAACTACCTGGACCCAACCCACTGTTATCAGATTGGTTGACCGTAACCTTTATTCGAAACACTCCGCAGTTTCTATCAAATATGCAAAAGCGTTATGGAGATACCTGCGCCTTTTACCTATCCCGGCGCTTATTTGTTGGAGTCTTTTCCGCAGAAGCTGTCCATCAAGTAACAGTTGCTCAGCAACACAACTTTGTAAAGGGCGTTGGTTTTGCCCGTATGCGCAAGGTATTAGGTGAAGGACTTC
The DNA here is from genome assembly GCA_039805445.1 of Actinomycetota bacterium. Taxonomy (GTDB): domain Bacteria; phylum Actinomycetota; class Actinomycetes; order Nanopelagicales; family Nanopelagicaceae; genus Planktophila. Next base: position 7,165 of record JBDLUF010000028.1, read on the forward strand.
TTACAAATGAAGAGCCAATTCACCTTAATCACCGCCGCTTAATGCAACCTCCATTTCACCACGGAAACCTTGATTCCTACGTCGCGATCATGCATCGCTTAGTGGATCAACACATCACCAAATGGGATGGCAAAAGTAGCATCAACCTTGCACCAGAGATGATGGCATTAACTTTAGAGATCGTTAGCCAATGTCTCTTCGGGTTAGATTCATCTAAGTACACCGCTCAGATTGCTCATTCCATGGAGATTGCAATCGATCGAATCGAGCGCACCATGTTGCCAGGGCTTGAACGCTTTGATAAATCTGCCCTGTCTTACTTTGTAGCATTTGAAGAGGCAGCTAATCAATTGGCAGATATCGCAGAAGAGATTATTCAAAGTCGCATAGCAAGCAATACAACCCACACAGATGACCTGCTAGGTATTTTGCTGCAGATGCGTGAACACATTTCCATGGAACATATTCGAGATGAAGTTTTAACCTTGATATTGAGCGGACATGAAACCACTGCAAATGTCTTAACTTGGGCTTTTTCCTACATGAGCAATAATCCACAGGCGGCTGCAGATTTAGCTCATGAAGCAGATCAACAACTGTGGATCCAAGAGAATAGAACACCAACCTTTGCTGAGCTTGAGCAATCTTCAACCTTTACTAACGCTGTTCTTAATGAAACTCTGCGCCTTGCTCCCCCAGTATGGGTATCTCCACGTATTGCCTTGAAGGATTGCGTCATTGATGGTGCGCAGATTCCAGCAGGTGCACATGTGTTAATCAGCCAATATGTGACACAACGTCTAGAAAAGTACTTCCCTAATCCCAACACTTGGTACCCATACCGTTGGATGGACCCTAACTTTGAAAGTTCATTACCCCGCGGCGCTTACTTTCCATTCTTAGCGGGCAGTCGCAAATGCCTTGGTGAATCCTTTGCACTTGCTGAATCACGATTGATTCTGCTTATGGTTGCGCATAGGTATTCAACATCTAACACAATGCCAAAGGCACAACCTCGCACTACCTACAGAGCAAAAGGTGTTGTTCCAACCGCGCTCAAGGTTCGCACCGCCAAGTAATTACTTGTTCAACGGTCCAATTCGATATGTATCTAGCCGCACCGCAGGCTTGCTTTGATTTTCATGCTGAGCCTTGAAGGCGTTGGTTCCATCTGTTCCGCACAAGAACAGGATCGCACCCGACCCACCTGGGTGAGAGTTAATCCAATTAGTTAAGTTATAAACATAACCATCGATAACGCTCCAACAACTCTTTGCGGTGTTGTTCACCTTGACCTGCGCCATGGTGTACCCGGTAGGTGTCGCAGTCACAACCGGCGTTGGGCTCGCAGAAACAGTTGGCGCAACATACGCACCACGAATTACCTCGCCCGGGATCTCTTTCTCGCCAACAGCTACTGTGATCGAAGATTTTGCCCGTGCAGTTAAAACAAAGTTATAGATCCCAGCCTTTGCCATATCGCTAAATCTGCCTAAATAAAGATAATTGGTGCGGCCATACGGCTCGTAAAACTTTGTGCGCTCATTTAACTTCATCGTCAATTTGAATCCACCAGGACCTGTAACAACAAGACCTGGAAGTTGATTAACTTTCAGCGCACTCTCTGGCTTCTTATCAACAATTAAGTATTGAATCTCCAGCACATCGCCCTCTTTAAATTGAGCGCGAAAAGCCTTTTTCTGGCCCTTTTTATTAAATGATGCACGCACCGCAAAGGAAACCGTTCCATCAACTAACAACGGACCCTTTGCGGCCGTTGTATCGCTATTGAGAAGCATCACCGGCTGATGTGCAACGGCAACACCAGAACCCATAACCAAAAGGGCAACAACCAAAGCCAGAAACTTTTTCATGGGAAAACGGTATCTGGGCTCACTGACAACTGCTCGTCGAAAATCCACACATAAGAGTGGCCCTGCGCAAGTTCACGCAGAGCCACCAAGGTTGTGCCCCCGACAGGATTTGAACCTGCAACCTCTAACTTGCGGAGTTAGCGCTCTATCCGTTGAGCTACGAGGGCACAGCCGAAAGATAAGCAAAGGAGAAAGCGGAAATTTTTTGGAATCAAAGCAGGTGGATAACTTCAATATGAGAAATTCTTCTGTTATATTTTTCCAACTTGCGGAGTTAGCGCTATAAGAAATCTATAGAGTTACAAAGCAAAAGCCCCGCAAACTAATGCGGGGCTTTTGTTTTGTCCAGAGCTCCAGGTGCTTCGGTTAATCGCCAACTAAGACCGGAATTACTATTTCGTTGTACTGCAATATTCCTGGCTTTAGTGGTGGATCAAAACGACAAATTCGTGTTTCATCAGAGACCTCGATATTTTCCTTCATAGCCGCAGCTCTTAAATCCGCCTCTTTCCGCTGAGCTAACTCCTCCGTTGCTCGTCCCTTAAAGGATGCAGCAATACAAATCTCAGCCCCTAACTCTCGCAGCACAACTCGAGAATCATTTGGATCTGGCATATCCGCCAAGGTGCTGCCTGCTGGCATAACAAAAGAAACGAACCATTCATTTGCGTCAGTCTTTTGCGCAGCAATCACCGGCGCAGTCATTGCAATCTGTTCTGAACTCTTATTGCCCTTGGAGATATATTGAAAGAGAGAGCCAAAGGCCATCGTGCCCGCCGATGCGTAATCAGCAGCAATCTTCACCTCAGCAAGCACGCATGGCAGGTATTCACGTAATTCAAAATCCTTATAAGTGCGTAAAACTTTAAACTCTTGTCTCTGCGTCATAATTTGAGCCTACCCGTAGATAATGTCCTCTTCTAGATCAATATCAAGTCGCTTAGAACGCTTGTTACGCCATGCACTCCATGCGCCAGTACTCAGCAATGCCCACATAACCAACAGCGGCTGGAAGAACAATCGCACCAACCGCTTGGTATCTGTATCTAAACCAAATGCATCAACGCCATTTACATACTGCGAAATATTTCCCCAAAAGATCGCGACAAAGAAAGCTGCTGATAACCAGCCGATCTGCACTCTGTACTTCCACAATGCAATCAACCCAACTCCCAGTGCAATCTCAACCACACCAGATGCCAACACAACAAAGTCCGCATAATCGGCAAACACACTAGGAACCTGTGCCTGAAATTCGGTGCGACTAGTTGTCAGATGCCCAATACCTGCATAGGCAAGAGCGAAGCCCAAAACCATCTGCGGAATACGCGCTAGGTATCGAGTCATGGACTCAGGGTAAAGGCACTGACCCTTTATTAGTACGACTAAACCCCTTAAACTCGAGAAATGTATACAAGCTACGAAGATCGCCTTTCCTTCCTAAAGCAATTCCACCAAGGAGCAGAGGCGTTTTCCGCCAAGATTCCAGAAGCGGTAATCACTCACGGTGATGGCTGGAAACTTATGTCGATTGGTTCACGCTTTGGAATGTTTAACACCGCTTTGATCTATAGCGGTCGAAAAGATTGTGTGGCTGAAGTTATGGATGCCATCAAGGCATTAGACATCCCAGTTGATATTCGCTTGGCAGGTCCGGGCCTTACGCAAACAGGTGCACTGGCAGAACACGGTTACAAAAACTTTGGCGCAGCACCATTGATGATCTGGAGCGCAGATGATTCTGTTGACTCCTTCACTCTGCGCGCTGAATTATCTGTGCGACGTTTATCTGAAAGCGACCTGGAAACCATGTGTGTCATCTACAAGGATGTCTATGCCATGAGCGATGAGATGATCCATGACATGAAGAAAATGCTCCTGGCATCTGATGATGACTACACCTATGGCTTGTTCAAAGATAACCAGATGGTTTCACTGGTTACCGCCATGGTTTTTCAAGACACCGTTGGAATCTGGAGCATGGGAACGCCGACTGCGCACCAAAAGAATGGTTACGGGCAGCAACTATTGATGCAGGTCATGAAAACCCACAAGGACATGGGTGCCAAAAACTTCTTCCTGCATGCAACACCTGCAGGCAAGTTCCTCTATGACAAAGCTGGCTGGATCACTCTTGATTACCTGCCATATCTTTCACGGCCTAAAACCCAATAAATGAAATCACTTCTTGCCGCCACAGGCATCGCCCTGGTCGCCATCTATGTCATCGGCTCTGGCCTTTGGGTGAACACCGGAGATAACTGGTACCGCTCTCTCAACCAACCTCCATGGCAACCACCACCATTTATCTTTGGAATCATCTGGCCCTACAACTTCTTTATTCTCGGAGTCGCAGCTGTCACCATCGCACAACGCGCATCCACCACAGCCACACTTATCTATCTTGGATTCTTCGCACTCACAGTTACCTTTGCACTCACCTGGGCCTTCCAGTTCTACCGCCCACACAATCTTCAAGCCGCATCAATCGCACTTGCCCTAACAGCCATCCTCACAATCCCCTTGGTTGTGATTGCATTTAGAACCTCAATCCCAATCGGAGTCGCCCTACTTCCCTACCAAGTATGGGTAGCGATCGCTGCAAACTTGAGTTACACCTACAGCAAGCTGAATTAAAGTAAACCTAT
>JBDLUF010000029.1:0-11465 GCA_039805445.1 Actinomycetota bacterium
TGCAAGAGAACCTAACTCTTCAAGACTTGCCTGACCATGCGAGATGCGAAGTTCGCCAGCTTCTTTTAAATGATCTGGAATCTCTGGCCCCAAAATTTCCATCGCACGTTGAACTCGCGCTGCAGCTGCAACAGCCGCACGTGCAGATCGGCGAAGGTTTGCATCATCAAAGTTCGCAAGACGGTTTGCCGTTGCTCGCACCTCGCGACGCATTCGACGCTCCTCCCAGGCCATCACACTTTCATGTGCGCCAAGTCGAGTAAGCAAAACACCAATCGCATCGCCATCACGGATTACCACACGATCTACTCCGCGAACTTCGCGAGCCTTTGCAACAATTCCCAAACGACGTGCAGCGCCAACAAGTGCCAAAGCAGCCTCTGGTCCTGGGCAGGTAATTTCTAGTGATGATGAGCGACCTGGTTCAGTTAATGAACCATGAGCTATAAATGCGCCACGCCAAGCAGCCTCGGAATCGCAGATCGCAGCTGAAACTACTTGTGGTGGAAGACCACGAACTGGACGTCCATTGGAATCTACTAAACCTGTTTGGCGTGCAAGTGCATCACCTTCATTGATAACGCGAACTACATACCGTGAACCTTTGCGCAAACCACTGGATGAGAGAACTGCAAGATCAGAGTCATGTCCATAAATATCTGCAATATCTTTTCGAAGTCTGCGTGCACTCTGCGAGGTATCTAGCTCTACCTCAATCACAATCTTTCCTGCTGCGATATGAAGACCGCCGGCGAAGCGAAGAAGTGATGAGACCTCAGCTTTGCGACAACATGGTTTGGTGATTGATAGACGAGATAGCTCGTCCTTAACTGATGCTGTCATTGCCATGGGGTAATCCAACCATTTACCGAGCCAGAATGTGGCCCAAATGGAGAGCTAATTTCTGGGCATCATGATGGATGCTTCCAGGTGCTTTTCGTATATCTGCGACAACAATCTCTCCACCCAAGGTTGATGCTGCTAGCTCCAAAGCCTCTTGATCTCGCACTACAGATTGGTCAACAAGGCAGTAATCAACGGTGACACCAGGGGCGTAACGATGAAAAAACTCTAGGTGTTCTTCAGGGGTGGATCCTGCAAACTCTTCTCCCTGCGATTGCGTCGATGCGTCAAGATTAAGAATCAAAATCTTTCGTGCCGTTGAACTCTGCAACGCCTGAAGTTGAGCCGGAACTAACAAGTGCGGAATCACACTTGAGAACCAAGAGCCCGGACCCATCGTGATCCATTCAGCATCAGAGATCGCATCCAACGCTTCTGATCGAGCTGGAGGATCCTCCGGAATAATTCGCAGAGATTGAATATGTCCCTTAGCTGTTGCTACCTCTTTTTGTCCGCGTACAACGATTCTTCCAGTTGAGGTATTGAAAGTTCCTTCGATATCGAGCGCGACAGATGCCATCGGAAGTACTCGACCAATAACTTTGAGCAGTTGGCCAACGCGATCAAGGGCTACAACGGGGTCATCTCCTGCATTCCACATTGATGCGAGCAAAAGATTTCCCATCGCATGACCGTTGAGATCTCCCTCGCTTACAAAGCGATGTTGCATGATCTCTGCCCAGGTACGTCCCCACTCATCATCTGCACACAATGCAGCTAACGCCATTCGTAGATCACCAGGTGGAAAAATTGGAAACTCTTCACGTAAACGACCGCTAGAACCTCCGTTGTCAGCAACGGTCACAATTGCTGTTAGTTGATTGGTGATTTGGCGTAGCGCAGTCAATGTGGCGGCTAAACCATGCCCACCACCAAGTGCAACAACCTTAGACAAAACTACTCACGACCTACATCGCGATGTGTCGGATGGGCTGAAACTTCAGTGTTCACAGCGTTGAGTTGTCGTGCAATCTCTTCGGTAATGGCGACGCTTCGATGTTTTCCTCCGGTGCAACCTACTGCGATCGTCACATACTTCTTGCCTTCGCGCATGTATCCCGACATCATAGAATTTACTAATCCCACATAATCATGGACAAACTCTTGTACGCCTTCACTACCTAAAACTTTGTCACTGACTTGTGGAGTCAAACCTGTCAAAGGACGAAGTTCAGGAATCCAATGTGGATTGGGAATAAATCTGCAATCTAGAACCAAATCAGAGTCAACTGGGATTCCGTATTTGTAACCAAATGACAGGACATTGACTCGAATTCCTTGAAGCTTGCCGGAACCAAATATTTCGCCGATGCGCTTTTCTAATTGATGAACATTGAGATTAGAGGTGTCGATTGCAACATCTGATTGAGAGCGAATCTCTTCTAACTTTTCGCGCTCTCGAGCGATGCCATCCACAATTCGATCTTTACCCTGCAAAGGATGTGGTCTACGTGTTGACTCGAAACGTTGAACGAGTGCTTGATCAGTTGCATCAAGAAAAACTAAACGGTAATGGGAGTTGCTCTTCTTTAGCTCATCCATCGCATGGGTTAGTTCATCAAAGAACTCTCCCCCGCGAACATCTACAACTACAGCTAGTTCCTTTCCTTGCGGTCCAGTCCCTTTGCTCACTAACGCGGGAAGCAACGCAGGAGGAAGATTGTCTACAACGTACCAGCCCAAATCCTCAAGGGCGTGAGCTACTGTCGAGCGACCTGCACCAGACATTCCAGTGAGGATTAGAGTCTCTTCCTTCTTCATGTCCTTATCCTCTTACATCTGTCAAGAAGGTTGAAACACGCTCAAGACTCTTTTCAAGGTAGGCGGGCAACATCGCCTTGTGCTCCTGATTTTTGGTTTCAAAGAGGTAGTTCAACAGCAGTAACCGGCGCTGAAGGAGCAAGGCTTTCATGGCCAGCTCAGAGTAAGTAGGTAATGGTTTTACGCTCTTATACCCATTCAACAGCGCGGCATCTTGCTCAGGTGTATCCAAGTAATACAAGGCAACCGCTAAATCCTGCGCTTCTACACCAAAGCCACAATCATCAAAATCAAAGATCGATAGCTGACCTTCATTCCACATCAGATTCCAACCATGAAAATCGGCGTGAATGATGTGAACCGGTGAACTTTCATACAACTCTTCGGTGTACTCCATGATCAAATCTCGGGCTTGTTCAATTAAACCGCGATCTTTATCTGACAACACAGATTTTTCGGAGAAGAGAAAGTCTTCGGTACCCCAGAAGAAATCATTAAAGGTTGGCAGCGCATGGCCGCCCGATAAAGCAAAATCAGTTGACTCTTGATGCAATCGAGCGATCGCTCTGCCAACTTCATGCAACTGCTCCATAGTTGGCTCATCTCCGATCTCCTCTCCCTCTAACCAGGAGTACATAACGCCATAAAGGGTTTCTCCAGAATCCGCATGTAATTGCGAAACAATGTACTTGTCTTCTAGAGTGGCAATCGGTGTTGGTGTATTAATTCCTGAGGTGCGGTTCAGATGGCGCACCCATTCAACCTCCGCCTGCATGTTTTCAACGGTACGAGTCGAATTGATATTAACTCGGAGTGCGTACTTAACTCCAGATTCACTTTCGACGGCAAAGGTGGCATTAAATTCAAAGTTGATACACGAAACCTTTGCATCATTGATGCCATAACTTTTCAGAAGTTCAGAGGCAAATGCGGTTAAAGATTTCTGTTGTTCTTCAGCTGAAAGATCAAAAAACTCGCTTCCCATTACTTGCTCTCCAGAATTTCACCGGTTTCAGTATTAATCCCTTGGGTTGCAATTGTGGATAAGTGTGACTCAATAATGGAGGCGATCTTTGAGCCAATCCCCGGAGTTGCAGCGATCTCTTCAACGGTTGCTTTGCGAATAGCTGCAACTGAACCAAATCGCTCTAACAGTGATGCCCTGCGTGCAGACCCGAGTTGAGGAATCTCATCCAAAATCGACTCCAGCATCACCTTTGAACGGCGTGATCGATGGAAGGTAATCGCAAAACGGTGAGCCTCATCACGAATGCGTTGAAGCAGATACAAACCTTCACTACTTCGAGGAAGAATCAATGGATCTTTGGAGCCAGGTATCCATACCTCCTCTAAACGTTTAGCCAGACCGCATAATGCGATATCTGTAATTCCCAACTCATCCAATGCGCGTTGAGCGGCATTTACCTGGGGTTGGCCACCATCTACAACGATGAGTTGTGGTGGGTAGGCGAACTTACTTGGCTTGCCGCCAAGCTCTGCGACCTCGGCCTCGTTCTCTTTGCGATCATCTAACAAACGTTTTAAACGACGTGTTATTACCTGGTGCATCGCGCGGGTGTCATCAAAGCCCTCGCTGGTATCGATGATAAACCGGCGGTACTCGCTCTTCTTAATCATTCCATCCTCAAAGACAACCATCGATGCCACAACCGATGTTCCCGAGATATTGGAGATATCAAAGCATTCGATTCGAAGTGGGGTACGGCCAAGGTTGAGCTGCTCTTCAATCTCAGTTAACGCCTTACCGCTCACCGCTGCATCTGTTGCTCGCTTACTGAGGTATTGAATCAGTGAGTACTGAGCATTTCGTTTGACGGTATCTAACAGTTCGACTTTTTCGCCGCGTTGAGGAACTTTGATTTCTACCTTTGTAGAACCAATGCCGCCCAACCATTGCTCTAATTGATCCTTATCGGCAGGGTCAGCGTTGATATAAATATTGCGTGGGACAGCAATCGCACCTGTTCCATAGATGGAGTACAGCAGCGCCGTTAACTCATCCTGACCTTCGAGCACCATCTCTTGATCCACAATCCAAGAGCGCGAACCCTTCACCGAACCACGCTGCATTGAAAAGATAGAGCCAGCTGCATGAAAACCATCGTGGTAAATAGAGATGAAATCTCCATCCAGATCATCGGAGAAGTTCCCTTCAGTAGATTTCTGTGCTTTCTCAAAGGACTCAATCTGATCTCTTAATCGTGCAGCACGCTCAAACTCCTCATTAGCAGCGGCTGTATTCATCTCTTCATGAAGTTTGGGCAGGATGTTCTCCATCCCCGACTCCATAAACTCATTTAGCCGTTCAGCTAACTTCTTATGATCCTCTTTCGAAATCCAATCAACACAAGGAGCGGCACACTTACCGATATCTCCTAGCAAGCATTGACGCTTACTACGTTGGGCACGAGTGAAGTTTGCCGAGGAGCATGATCTGACAGGAAATACCTTCAGCAATACTTCAAAGGTATTTCGAAGCGCCCAGGCATTTGTATACGGACCGAAGTACTTCAGCCCCGGACGCTTATCTTTTCGAGTAATGAAGATCATCGGATACTCATCATTGAGCGATAGCGCTAAATACGGATAAGACTTGTCATCCTTAAACTGCACGTTGTACTTAGGTTGATACTGCTTAATCCAACTAAACTCCAGAGCCAGTGCCTCAAGTTCGGTACTGACAATCGTCCAATCAACACGAACCGCCTCACGAACCATCCGATGTGTCTTAGTTGCAAGGTTTGCCTGAAAGTAATTACTTAAACGATTTTTGAGATTTTTTGCCTTGCCAACGTAAATTACCTTGTCTTGTTTGTTGTAAAAACGGTATACCCCAGGGAGTTCAGGGATGTTGCTTGGCCGATAACTCTGAGGATCTGCCATCGAATTACTTCTTCGCTGAAACTTTTCTATTTGTCTTTAGAATTTCACCCAGGAACTGACCGGTGTAACTCTCCTTCACCGCAGCGACCGTCTCTGGAGTTCCTTCAGCAACAACCAATCCCCCGCGGAAACCACCTTCAGGTCCCATGTCGATAACCCAGTCTGAACATTTGATCACATCAAGATTGTGCTCGATCACAACAACTGTGTTCCCTGTATCGACCAAACGGTTGAGCACAGTTAACAACTTATTGACATCTTCAAAGTGCAGACCAGTTGTTGGCTCATCTAAAACATAAATGGTGCGACCAGTTGAGCGACGCTGTAGCTCCGTTGCTAACTTAACGCGTTGAGCTTCGCCACCTGACAAGGTGGGAGCTGATTGTCCAAGGCGTACATATCCCAACCCCACATCATTTAAGGTCTTTAAGTAGCGTGCGATCGCTGGAACTGATTCAAAGAAGCCATGAGCCTCTTCGATCGGCATATTCAAAACTTCAGCAATGGTCTTGCCCTTGTAGTGGACCTCTAGCGTTTCACGGTTGTAACGAGCACCATGACATACCTCGCAAGGAACGTAGACATCTGGGAGGAAGTTCATTTCGATGGTGATAGTTCCATCGCCAGAACAGTTCTCGCACCGTCCACCCTTCACATTGAAGGAGAAACGACCTTGCTGATAACCACGAATCTTCGCCTCGCTGGTTTCAGCAAAGAGCGCACGAATTTTGTCAAAGACGCCTGTGTAGGTTGCAGGGTTGGAACGAGGAGTACGACCAATTGGTGATTGATCTACATGAACAACCTTGTCTAGCAACTCGATACCAGTGACAGTTCTGTGACGACCCGGAACTAAACGTGCGCCATTGAGTTTGTTAGCCAAAGTTGTGTAAAGAATGTCATTTACAAGGGTTGATTTTCCAGAGCCTGAAACACCTGTTACGGAAACAAAGACACCCAGCGGAACTTCAACTTCAATATCCTTCAGGTTATTTTCTTTTGCACCCTTAACAACAAGTTTTCTCTTAGGATCAATAGCTCGGCGCTTCTTTGGAATCTCAATTGATTTACGTCCCGATAAGTAAGCACCAGTGATTGACTCCTTAGAGGCGATCAAATCCTCGTAACTGCCTGAGACAACAACCTTTCCACCATGTTCGCCAGCACCTGGACCGATATCAACGATCCAATCAGCGGTACGGATTGTCTCTTCATCATGCTCAACAACGATCAAAGTATTTCCAAGGTTTCGTAAACGTGTGAGCGTTTCAATTAATCGCTTGTTATCACGTTGATGCAAACCAATTGATGGCTCATCAAGTACATAGAGAACACCTACTAAACCGCTACCGATCTGCGTTGCTAGTCGGATGCGCTGTGCTTCTCCACCTGACAAAGATCCGGCTGGGCGGGCCAGAGATAGGTAATCAAGGCCGACATCGAGCAAGAAGCCAAGACGAGCATTGACCTCCTTCATCACTCGCTCTGCGATCTGTGCCTCACGCTTATTGAGCTTGATCTGCTTCAAGAAAGTCGCGCAATCTGCGATAGAAAGCTCACAAATCTCAGAGATGTTCTTGTTGCCGATTGTTACCGCAAGAACTTCAGGCTTGAGGCGGGCACCATTACAACTTTCGCATGCGATCTCACGCATGTACGCCTCGTACTTATCTCGACTGTAATCGCTATCTGTCTCTTCATGTCGGCGATGAATAAAGGGAATAACACCTTCAAAACCAGTTGTGTAGTTACGCGCTCCATAACGGCCTTTGTACTTCATTTTGATCTCGTACTCGTAACCATTCAAGATCGCTTCACGCGCCTTGACCGAGATCTTTTTCCAAGGTGTATCTAAGGAGAAAGGAAGATCCTTTGCTAACGCTTCCAGTAAACGTAGGAAGTAGTCAGATGATTGAGCACCCGTCCAAGGAGCGATAGCGCCATCATTAATTGAAATTGAGTCATCGGGAATGATGAGATCAAGATCAACCTCTTTCTTAGTTCCGATTCCAGAACACTCCGCACAAGCTCCAAAAGGTGAGTTAAATGAGAATGAACGAGGCTCTAACTCCTCAAAGGAGAGTTCGCAATCATGGCAGGCAAGATGCTCGCTATATGTGCGCTCCTTGTCTTCCCCCTTTGCATCCACAAAATCCAAAACAACAATTCCTGAAGATAACCTAAGAGCGGTTTCAATCGAATCAGTTAACCGTGTCTTGCTCTCAGCTTTAGCGGTTAAACGATCAATAACAACTTCAATTGTGTGCTTTTCTTGTTTCTTCAACTTCGGTGCATCAGATAGTTGAACAACCTCTCCATCGATGCGGGCACGTGAATACCCCTGGGTGATGAGATCGCTGAAGAGTTCAAGGAACTCCCCCTTGCGCGCCCGAACCACAGGAGCCAAGACTTGAAACTTAGTTGTAGGTGGTAGTTCAAGGATTTGATCAACGATCTGTTGCGGTGATTGACGCGTGACAACCTTGTTGCACTTTGGACAGTGTGGTGTTCCGGCACGGGCAAAGAGCAGACGTAGATAGTCGTACACCTCGGTAATAGTTCCCACCGTCGAACGTGGATTTCGATTTGTTGACTTCTGATCGATCGAAACTGCAGGTGAAAGACCTTCGATGAAATCTACATCCGGCTTATCCATCTGACCCAAAAATTGGCGTGCATAAGCAGATAATGATTCAACATATCGGCGCTGACCTTCAGCAAAGATGGTGTCGAAAGCTAGCGATGATTTTCCAGAGCCGGAAAGGCCCGTGAATACAACTAGGGAGTCTCGCGGAAGTTCGATGGAGACATTTTTGAGATTGTGCTCGCGAGCTCCGCGCACAACTAACTTATCGATGCTCAAACCCCGGCCTCTTCCATCATTCGTAGCTCTTTCTTCAAAATCTTGATCTCATCGCGCAACCGCGCAGCGACCTCAAATTGAAGTTCAGATGCTGCATTTCGCATCTGTTCGGTGAGCGAGCCTATCAATGCGATTAGATCCTTGCGCGGTAAAGAGAGTGAGGATTTATCGTAAATTCCAGCTGAAGCGGCAACCTTTTTTGCTCCACCCTTCTCATGCGACAACAGCTCTTCAGTGTCTTCGCTTTCACGAGCTATCAAGTCGGTAATGTCTGCGATCTTCTTGCGCAGCGGCTGCGGATCCACACCACGTTCTAGGTTATAAGCCACCTGCTTGGCTCTACGTCGATTGGTTTCATCGATCGCCTTAGCCATGGAATCAGTAATTCGATCGGCGTACATGTGTACTTCACCCGACACGTTACGGGCGGCGCGACCAATGGTTTGAATTAAGGATGTCGATGAGCGGAGGAAGCCCTCTTTATCCGCATCCAAAATCGCTACCAAAGAAACTTCTGGCAAATCCAAACCTTCACGTAGCAAGTTAATACCAATCAAAACATCATAATCACCGGTTCGGAGTTCGCGAAGTAATTCAACTCTGCGCAAGGTATCTACTTCTGAGTGAAGATAGCGAACGTTGACACCTTTTTCCTGAAGATAATCAGTTAAATCCTCTGACATCTTCTTGGTCAAAGTTGTTACTAGAACACGTTCATTTCTTTCTGCACGAATCGTGATCTCATGCAGCAGGTCATCAATCTGACCTTTAATTGGTTTGATCACAATCTGTGGATCTACCAAACCAGTTGGGCGAATTACTTGTTCAACAACATCCCCATCGACCTTGGCCATCTCATACTTACCTGGAGTAGCTGATAGATAAATGGTTTGACCTGTGCGCTCTACAAACTCTGGAAACTTCAGTGGTCGATTATCTAAGGCACTTGGCAGGCGGAATCCGTGCTCAACAAGGGTTCGCTTTCGAGAAGCATCTCCTTCAAACATAGCTCCTAACTGTGGAACAGTTACATGGCTCTCATCGATAACAAGGAGAAAATCTTCAGGGAAGTAATCCAATAGACAGTGTGGCGCAGAACCTGCTGGTCGATCATCTAAATGTCGAGAGTAGTTTTCAATTCCACTACAGAATCCAATCTGCTCCATCATCTCAATATCAAAGGTGGTTCTCATGCGCAGGCGCTGGGCCTCTAACAACTTCCCTTGCTTCTCAAAGAGATTGAGTTGAACTTGTAGTTCATCTTGGATATCTCCAATGGCTCGCTTCATTGTTTCGGGACCAGCTGCATAATGTGTTGCCGGAAAGACAAAGATCTCCTCTTCATCTCTAATAATTTCGCCAGTCAATGGATGCAGGGTTGAAATCTTCTCGATCTCATCGCCAAACATTTCAATGCGAATGGCAAGCTCTTCATACATCGGAATGATTTCGATAGTGTCTCCGCGCACCCGAAAGGTTCCGCGTTCAAAGGCCATGTCATTACGTTTGTACTGCACATCGACAAAGCGGCGTAAGAGTGCGTTGCGCTCAACCTCATCGCCCACTCGTAGGCGAACCATTCGATCTACATACTCCTGCGGTGTGCCTAAACCATAGATACAGGAAACAGTTGCAACCACGATCACATCTCGGCGGGTTAGCAATGAGTTAGTCGCTGAATGGCGAAGTCGTTCAACCTCTTCATTGACGCTGGAGTCCTTTTCGATGAAGGTATCTGTTTGAGGAACATACGCTTCAGGTTGGTAGTAGTCGTAGTACGAGACAAAGTATTCAACGGCGTTGTTAGGTAGTAATTCGCGGAACTCATTGGCAAGCTGCGCCGCCAATGTCTTGTTGGGTGCTAAAACCAGGGTTGGTCTTTGTAACTGTTCAATAAGCCAAGCGGTGGTTGCAGATTTGCCGGTACCTGTCGCACCCAGGAGAACGACATCCCGCTCCCCTGCATTGACGCGTTTTGTAATTTCAGCGATGGCAGCGGGCTGATCACCTGCAGGAACGTAATCGCTAATAACTTGAAAGGGCTCAACTCTGCGTTGTAGATCAGATATTGGGCGCATTTGGTAAGCCTACTTATTAATTATCGTGAAGGCTATCCCAAATGTTTTCCACTTGGCGCAGGAGTTCATCCTCGCTGCCATCATTTTCTATAAGGAAGTCAGCAACCTCGATGCGCTGCTCTCGCGTTGCTTGAGAGGCGATGCGGCCTTCGATTTCTGAGATATGCATTCCGCGCTGGCGAAGCCGAGCGATTCTGTTCTCTAAGGATGACTCAACCGTTACTACGACATCAAAACGATCCTGACCACCAGTTTCGACAAGTAAAGGAATTTCATACACAAGGGTTTCATCGGATTTGAGCGATGCGACCGCTTCTTCAAATTCACGGCGAACAAAGGGGTGAATAATACTTTCAAGTTTTTTCTTAGCATCTGGATCTTTAAAGATTACTTCGCCTAATGCACGGCGATCAATATCGCCATTGTTTAGTACTGAATCTCCAAAAAAGCTGACTACCTCATCAAAACCTTCAGAGCCTCTTTCAATCGCAGCTCGAGCAAGTTGGTCTGCATCAATTACCAATGCACCAAGCTCGGCAAAGTACTGAGCCGCTAAAGACTTACCGCAACCAATTCCACCGGTTAATCCGATAACTCGCATAGAGAAAGAATAGAGGTTAAATGAAAGAAGGCCCCGCAGTTACGCGAGGCCTTCTTTACACAAATCTTTCTATTCTGCAGAAACTGCTTCCTCTTCAGGAGTTGCAGCAGCGTCAGCGGCCTTAGCCTCTGCCTTCTGCTTCTTGTGTGCCATGAAACGCTCTTGAGCTTGGGCGTACTGCTTTTCCCACTCTTCGCGCTGTGTTTCATATCCTGGCTTCCACTCTTGTGAGTCTGCATCGAAACCTTCAGGGTAGATGAAGTTTCCTTCTGCATCGTAACGAGCAGCCATTCCGTACTGAGTTGGATCAAATGCTTCGATCTCAATCTCTGTACCTTCATTAGCCTGCTTCAAT